>BEHS01000007.1 GCA_002898895.1 bacterium HR16
AAGAGGAGTTCCTGTTGCTCATTGTGTACACACCGTTGAATCAGGAAAAGATGATTGCGTGGATGTGCGCCAAGTGCGACGGCGAGGACTACGGCAAAATCGTGCTCTACCGCTTCCCCAAGGAGCGCACCATCTACGGTCCCGCACAGATGGAGCGTTTGCTGGGGCAGGTGTCCGAAATCCGCACGCAGCTGCGCCTGTGGGACCAGCCCGGCTCGCAAGTGGTCTGGGGGCATCTGCTGGTGATACCGATCGAACAGTCCCTGCTGTATGTGAAACCCGTTTACCTGCAGACCACCGGCGGCGGCGAACAGCGTATCCCCGAATTGAAGAAGGTCATCGTGGCGTTCGGTGACCAGCGCGTGATGGCGGATACGTTAGAACAGGGCTTACAGCGCATCTTCGGTGCATCCGGTGTCACCCGGGCCGCCCCTGCCAGACCATCAACGACAACACCCGTCACCACTGCACCGCCGCCTCCTGCAGAAGATGTACGCGTCCTTGTAGACCGGCTCGCCGAAGCTATCCGCGCCGCCGAAGGTGCGCAACGCGAGGGCAACTGGGCGGAGTACGGCAGGCAACTGGAGCGCGTCAAAGAGCTGGTGCGACGGCTACAGCAACAAGTGAAGTCGCAGTAAGCGGTAGCTTCCTGCGACATCTGGTATAATGCCATAAGGAGGTGATTTAGATAAAAACCGTTCGCGTGCGCTTTGCACCCAGCCCAACGGGTTCACCGCATATCGGCAACATTCGCACCGCGCTGTTCACGTGGCTTTTTGCGCGAAAGCATGGAGGCGTGTTCATCCTGCGCATTGAGGACACCGACCGCGCCCGCTACGTGGAAGGCTCGGTGCAGGAGATAATGGATAGCCTGCGCTGGCTGGGGCTGGACTGGGACGAAGGTCCCTATTTCCAATCCCAGCGTCTGCCGTTGTATCGCGAGGTGGCGGAGAAGCTGGTGAAAACAGGTCACGCCTATCGCTGTTACTGCACACCGGAACGTCTGGAGGAACTGCGTCGCCAGCAGGAAGCCGCCAAACAGCCCACCGGCTATGACCGAAAGTGCCGTTACCTTTCGGACGATGAGCGGGCGAAGATAGAGGCGGAAGGCACACCTTACGTGATTCGCTTCGCCATGCCTCTCGAGGGCGAAACGGTCTTTCACGACGAGATTCGGGGTGAAATCCGCTTTGAGAACGCGCTGATAGACGACTTCGTGATGCTCAAGTCCGACGGCTTCCCCACCTACCATCTCGCCAGCGTGACCGACGACCATCACATGGGCATCACACACGTCATTCGCGGGGAAGAGTGGATTTCCAGCACCCCCCGCCACGTGCAGATGTACCTCGCGCTGGGCTGGGAGATGCCGAAGTTTGCCCACCTGCCGATGATTCTGGGAACCGACCGCAAGAAGCTCTCCAAACGGCACGGTTCGGTGCAGTTCGTGGAGTATATTCAGCAGGGCTACCTGCCGGAGGCGATGTTCAACTTCCTCGCCCTGCTGGGCTGGAGCGCGGATGAAGACCGTGAACTGTACTCGCGCGAGGAGCTGATAGAGCGGTTTGACCTGTCGGGCGTGCAGGAAAACCCCGCCATCTTCGACGGGCAGAAGCTGTTGTGGATGAACGGCGTGTACATCCGGCGCAAACCGATAGAGGAGCTGACGCAGTTGTGCCTGCCCTACCTGCAGGAGGCAGGGCTGATGCCACAGAACCCCTCGCCGGAGCAGATAGAGTACGCCCAGCGGGTGATTGCGCTGGAAGCGGAGCGGATGAAACTGCTCTCGGAAGTGGTACCGCTCACCGAGTACTTCTTCCGCGACAGATTGGAGTATGAAGAGAAGGGTGTGCGCAAGTGGTTCACCCAGCCGTACGTGCCACAGATGCTGGAGATGCTTATCGAACGCTACACCGCGCTGGAGCCGTTTGACCTGGAGCATATCGAGGCGACCACTCGCTCTGTAGCGGAGGAGCTGGGCGTCGGCGCGGCGCAGGTGATTCACCCCACGCGCGTGGCGGTCAGCGGGCGCACGGTGGGTCCGGGGCTGTTCGAGATGATTGAGGTCATGGGCAAGGAGCGCGTGCTACAGAGGCTGCGCGCGGCGCTGGAGATGATTCGGCAGGGCGCAAAGGGATAGAACCTAACCCCCTGTCCCCCTTCCCTATGAGGGAAGAGGCTGCGCGCGGCGCTGGAGATGATTCGGCAGGGCGCAAAGGGATAGAACCTAACCCCCTGTCCCCCTTCCCTATGAGGGAAGGGGGCATTCGACGCGAGGCTCCCCTCTCCTTGTAGGAGAGGGGCCGGGGGAGAGGTTAAATCGCTTTATTTTTTCAAAGTTCATAAATGATGGGCTATGAAGCAAATAAACCTGCCTTCGCAGGTTCCTCTCAATCCGCGCAGGCGGATTTGGTTTCCCCCATAGCCCATGATTTCAATCGTGGGACGGGTGTAGAGACCCATCGTGGCACGTACACGTATGACGGCGCGGGCAGGCTGATACAGGTGGTCGATGCTGCCACCAACACCACGGAGACGTATGTATGGAACGCAGACGGCACGTTAGCCAGTTTTCCGGGGCCTGGCTACACTCGGTTGTTAGAGTATGACGAGGAGGGCAGGCTGGTTCGCATTCGCCGGGATTACGGCGGAGGCAACGTGCAGTTAGCGTATGAGTATGGCTACGGATTTGACGGAGGCAGGCGTTGGCGGAAGGACTACCTGAGTGGGGTCTGGACGCGGTATCCGTGCGGTGTCGCCTGCGGAGCGGGTGAGCTGGTAGAGCAGCAGAAGCCTCTGGAAGGTGGCAGTTGGACGACCACTGCCCTGTATTTGCAGGGGATTTCGCTGGTTCGTCGAAACAATGAATGGCATCACTTCGACCCGTTAGGCACAGCAGGGGTGATTACGAACGGTTCCGCCAGCGTCATCAGCAACAACCTGTATGACCTGTTCAGGATGAAGCGGTATGAGCAGGGCAGTGCGGAAACGCCGTGGAGGTGGAAATTGCGACAGGAGGAAGAAGAAGGGCTCATCGCTTACCCACCAGCGGGATACGTCTTGGCTGAGGTAGGCGTCCAGATCGCGAAGACAACCTCTACACTCGGCATCGACATAGACTGGGATCGCGCTAAAAGCTGCCTCAGGAGTGCCCTTGAAGGAGCGATATCTGGATGTCTCGCAGGAGCTGGCCCCTATTGTGGGCCCTGTATTGTCGGTGCAGTACCTGTTTGCATTATAGAACCTCCGGCTTGTGGGGCAGTCATGGGACTGTGTAAGATCTTCTGCTCAGGTCAGGTTCTGCATTGCATATGGGGTGCTATCGTCGGCGGTGCTGCCAATTTTCTGAAGTGCTACCATGACTGTGTCAACAAGAAGAAGCAACGGCAGACGGATTGCCCGATGCCAATGCCTGTTCAACCTGTACGCGCAGGGCTATCCACTATGTAGCCGGAAGGAGGACATCAATGCGCAGATGGTTGTTCTACATGGTAATAGGGGTATGGAGTTTTGTCACCACTGGAATGTCCACGGGTAGAACAGACCTGCTCTTACTGCTGGGTTTCAGCTGCGTCAGTGGCGTGGTTGTTTTTCTCCTGCAGTATGACGCACAAATGGCCAGGCGGTTTGGAGAGGGCGTTCAGCGCACGCTTGGAGACAAAAGTACCCTATTCATCGTGACACCTCCACTACTGCTGCTGGCAGGTTTGGTGCTGCTTTGGCTGGTGCTGCGCTGGTCTCAGCCATCCCATGTGTTGAGAATGCTTCTCGCTGGCGGAACGTTTATTTGCGTGCAGTGGGTAGCTGGCGCAGCCACAACCTTGATGGTGAGACGTTCTAGCCGAGCATGATGCTTCAATGGATGAAGCAATAAGGCTCCTGCCCTGTCTACATCGGCTCGGCAGGAGCCTCGCCCTCCACAAGGTTCCATAGCCAGCGCAGGCTGGCTTCGTTGGAAAGGGTGCGGCTTCAGCCGCAGACCCCCTCTCGGGGAGCGCCGCTACGGGACTCCCCTCTCCTGCGAGGAGAGGGGACGGGGGTAAGGTTAATACACGCACTGCTCAGCCTGTTGCGGCGGCGTACGCCTCGTACACGATTTCCACCGCGCGCAAGCCGTCGTAGCCGGTTACCTGAAGCTCGGTTCTGCCCAGGCAGGCATCCACGAAGTGCTGTATCTCCCCGACAAAGCGGTCGGCACCGGACTCCTCCAGCGGCTGCCAGTCGTCCATTTTGTTCGTCTTATAACGGCTCTTGAAGCCGTCCCAGTAGTGCACCATCGCCGCGCCTTCCGTGCCGTATACCTCCACCACGTTGAATCCGGCGGCGAGCACCCAGCTGGCTTCCACCACGCCCATGCGGTTGTCCGCGGTGGACAGCAGTGCGATGGCGGTGTCCTCCACCTCACCGATAGCAGGATTCGTCTGGCGGGTGACCGCCTGCACGCGAGCGACCTCGCCTATCAGAAAGCGGAACAGGTCTATGCTGTGAACGCTGGTATCCATCAGCACACCGCCGCCGGCGACCTCCTTATCGGAGAACCACCGTTCCTCAACCCCTTTGAACGGACCGGCGAAACGGTTACGGAACATCACCACTTCGCCCAGCTCTCCCGCCTCAATAAGTCGCTTCAGAGCCGCTATCGGCGGATGGAAGCGGTGGCAGAAAGCGGTCATCAGTTTCACGCCTTTCTCTTCGGCAGCACGCACCATCTGACGGGCAGCGTCAGGCTGGTGCGCCAGAGGCTTCTCACACAGCACATGCAAACCGTGCTCCATCGCCAGCAAAGCTGCCTCCAGGTGAGCCGAAGGCGGCGTGCAGATATCCACCGCGTCCAGCTCCACGTGGCGGAGCATCTGTTCTACGTCGCGGAACGCCTGCGCTCCTGCCCGCTGTGCCGCGGTGCGGGCAGTCTCCTCGTTGATGTCGACTATCGCGACGATTTGCGCTTCGCGCACGCGCTCGTAGCTGGCGAGATGTGTTCGTCCAATGCCTCCAGCACCGATCAACCCAACACGCAGTGTATGGTTACTCACAATGCCCGAACCTCCTGTAGAATCTTACGAACGTTATCCAGGCTTCTTTGCACACTCTTTGTGGCGTTCTCCATGCCCAGATACTCCAGGCTAAAGGGGCCACGAAAGCCTCCAGAAAGCAGCGCCTCTATACACCCCTGGATATTTATTTCGCCGTCGCCTACCACAGTTCCCGCATACACCTCACCCGTTACCGAGCGATAGGGATACCCCTGGTAACCCTTACGCGCACGGCGCATGTCGTTGAGATGAGCCAGTTTACACAGGTCTGCCACCTCTGCGCACTCGCTTACAGGGTTCATCCCCATCAGCAGAAAGGTGCATACATCTGCGTTGACCCCAAAGGAGGTGGAGTTTACCTGCTCGGCAACATATCGAAGCGTCTCGGCGGAGTAAACTACGTCCTCATGCGGTTCCAGCACCACCGTAACACCGGCGTTGTGTGCGTAGCGTGCTACTGAAGACACCGATTCCACCACCATCTGCAGGGCGTCCTCGTACGCGATGCCGTTTTTGATTTTTCCCGGCAGTAACCGCACTACTTGCGCTCCAACGCGCACCGCTTCCTCTACCGCTGCGTACGCCAGTTTAATCTGCTGCTGTCTGCTGTTGGGGTCCAGGTGTACGAAGTCGGTCGCGGTGTCGTACGCACACACGCGAATGCCGAGGTCGTGGAGAGAGGATAGGGGCTGTCCCGCAGATACCCAGAAGTAGTCCACCAGCTCTACGGTGTCTATTCCCACCTCGCGGCATGTGGTGGCGAAGCGTTCGACATCCATCTGATGCCGCTGAAAATCCAGAGCAAAACTCCACATACTGAGGCAGAGGTTCATCGATGGGGTAACGTCCTCCCCCTGACGTTGTCTGAGGGTAGTATACCTGATACAATTGCCGTCGTCAAATGGCAACAGGAACGCCTGTATCCACCTGCGAATCGGAGATAGAAGGAGGGCAATATGCGCGTTATCACTTTTGGCGAGACGATGCTCCGGCTGTCTCCGGCGGGCTATCAGCGGTTCACGCAGGCGGAGCGGTTCGAGATAGCGGTTGCGGGCACGGAGAGCAATACCGCTGCTGTGCTGGCGCAGCTGGGTGTTTCGGTTACATGGCTCTCTCGCCTGCCCGACAATCCGCTCGGACATCTGGTGGCGCAAAGACTGTGCGCGCTGGGTGTGGACGTGGGGCAGGTAACATGGGACGCCGACAGCCGACTGGGGTTGTACTTTGTGGAAGCGGGTGTGACGCCTCGTCCCACGCGCGTGCTTTACGACCGCAAAGGCTCTGCCATGAGTCGGTGGAAGCCCGGCGAATGGGATTGGCGCGTTCTGTTGAAAGATGCGAGCCTGCTCCATGCTACAGGCATTACCCCTGCCCTCAGCGAAGGTTGCCTCGAAGCCACCCGTGAAGCGTTGCAATTCGCGCGAGAGATGGGCGTGCCGGTCTCGTTTGACCTGAACTACCGCTCCTTGCTCTGGTCGCCTCAGGAGGCGCGTCGTGCGCTGGAGCCGCTTCTTTCGCTGGTGCAGGTGCTGATAGTCTCTCCTGCCGATGCACGCACGGTGCTGGGGGTAGATGCCGAAGATGTCGAAATCGCTGTACAGGTACAGCGGCGCTATAGCATCCCCGTGGTTGCCACCCCCTTGCGCGACCAGCAATCGGCGACGACAGGAAGGCGCTACAGCGTGGTGGCGAGCACGGAGAGGGTATGGCAATCGGAAGGTTGTCCCTTTGAGGTGGTAGACCCCATCGGCAGCGGCGATGCGTATGATGCGGGGTTTTTGTACGGCTACCTGCAAGGCGACATCGATCTGGCGATGCGTTGCGCCGATGTTCTGTCCGCCCTCAAGCACACTGTACCGGGGGACGTGCTGTTCACCTCGCCAGAGGAGCTTCGGCAATTGTTGCAGGGTATCCCCAGAGGAATCATCCGCTGATGGGGTTGAGGTGGAGAGGTTGCCCGTTGACGTTTTGCTCATGTGCCTGGCATCGCTCAGCGCGGGCTTTTTCGATGCCATTGTGGGGGGCGGGGGGTTAATCCAGATTCCCGCACTACTGCTGCTGTTTCCTCAGTTTGCTCCGGCAACCGTGCTGGGCACCAACAAGCTTATCTCTATCAGCGGTACGACGGTGGCTGCGTGGCAGTATGCGCGCGGTGGGCATGTCCGGTGGCGTAGCCTGCGGATACCCGTTCTGGCAGCGTTCATCGGGTCGGCGGTTGGGGCACGCCTGGCAGCGTATCTCAGCGCGTCGGTGATGCGCCCGCTGGTGGCGGTACTGCTCCTGGCGGTATGGGTGTACACGTGGCGGCGCAAAGAGCTCGGTCTGGTCAAACGCAATCCCGCCACCTCGCGCCACCCGGAAGCGGTCACCACTGTGATCGCGCTGGTGGTTGGCATGTACGACGGCTTCTTCGGTCCGGGCACAGGCAGTTTCATGATGTTCGCGATGACCGCGTTGCTGGGGATGGAGTTTCTGCAGGCGACGGCGCATACCAAAGTGCTGAACTGGACGACGAACCTCGCCGCGCTGGTCACCTTCGGCTGGCAGGGGCATGTGCAGTGGCTTTTTGCGATACCGTTTCTGGCGGCAAACGTGCTGGGTGGCTGGCTGGGCAGTCGTCTGGCGATGCGCCGCGGCAGTCCTTTCATCCGCAAGTTCTTCCTGTGGGTGGTGGCGGCGATATTGGCGAGATTAGTGTGGGATATATGGGCGTAGCACGGTCTCCTACAGCGGATTCACCGGTTCGCCGTTGCGTCGCACCTCGAAATGCAGGTGTGGTCCTGTTGCCAGCCCGGTTGCGCCGACGTAGCCGATAATCTGTCCTTGCTTCACCGTGGTTCCTTCGCTGACCGCCAGCGCGGAGCAGTGACCGTACAGCGTGGCGACGCCTCCACCGTGGTCGATAATGATGGTGTTGCCGTAGCCGCGCCGGTAACCGGCGAAGATGACCTCGCCGTCCGCTGCCGCCTTGATGGGTGTGCCGTGCGGCGCTGCGATATCCACGCCGTTATGCATCCGATTGACCTTCAGGATAGGGTGATAACGCATTCCAAAGCCGGAGACAATCGGTCCGTTGACCGGACGAATAAATCCGCCGTGAAACGGTCGGGCAAGGCGAACGCGCCCGCGAGGTGTCTGTTCCATCGCCCGTAGCATGGCGGCAATCTGGCGGGATTCCTCTTCCCATTCGTCCAGCGCCTGTTCCTTCAACATGCGGTCCTGGGCGATGTCCTGCAGGATTTCGCGTTTTGCCTCTGTTTGCTGATGTAGCCGATAGGTCTGTTGCGCCAGCTCCGCCTCCAGCTGAGCGATTTGCTGTGCTTGCCTGTCCAGTTGTGCCTTTGTCTGTGCGACCTCTTCTTTGTCTTGTTGAATGGCGAGCACCAATCGCGAGTCCGCACGGGCGATTCGTCCCAGCACGTACGAACGGCTGATGAGGTCATGCACGTCGCGCGAACCCAGCAACACACGCACGGTACTGGCGCCCCCTTGCTGGTATGCCACGCGTACGCGACGGGCGAGCAGTTGTTGACGCTGTTGCAGGCGTTGCTCCAGCTCCTTCAGGCGTGCGGCGGTTTTACGCTGCAGGGAGCGGACGGTATCCAGGCGGGCACGTACCGTGTGCAGGCGTTTGCGGGTGGCGTCGAGCTCTTGTTCGGTAGCCAGCAGGTCGGCGGTCACGGCGCGTTCGCGCCGGCGAATCTGGCGGATTTCGGCACGCGCCTGCCGAATCTGCTTCTGCACCGTTGCCAGCTTCTTTTGCAGTTCGGTCTTGCTGGCTGTGGTTGGCTTAGAGGGTTTCGAGTACGATTGCTGCGGTGGTTTTGCCACTGCTGACGATAACATCAGAAAAACGATTAGACCAATCAACCCTCCCAGTCGTAACCCCATGATACACCCCCAATCTTTGCCTCACACTGCCTGCAGGTATTTTCGGACGGAGAGTGTGCTGACCGCACCCCCTATCGCTGCGCCAAGCAGGGTCAACACCAGAAACACAACCCACACAGGCATCGGCGAACCGCCAAGGCTGTCGATGAACACCAGCTTGCGCATCACGAAGTGCGATACCAGTTTGGACACACCGAAAATCAACCCGCAGGCAATCCAGGCACCCAGCACACCCTGAACCACTCCTTCCAGTACGAACGGTGTGCGAATAGTGCCGGACGTTGCCCCAATCAGCTGCATAATGCGTATTTCGCGTCGACGGGCGAACACCGTCAAACGAATAGCGTTATAAATAATGATACTGGTGGCGATGAGCAGGAGGATGGTACCCCCAACGCCTATCCAGCGCACCACCGTCGCCACCGACAGGATGATGTCTACCTCTTCTTTGGCGTCGCGCACCGCATCTACTTCAGGCAGGCTCTTCAGCCACGCGCTCACTGCCCCTGTGCGCGAAGGCTCTTTTACCTGAATGATGAAGCTGTCGGGCAGTGGGTTATACGGCAGCGCGGCGGTAATCTCCTGCTGAAGCTCCTTCTGGAACTCGGGCCACGCCTGCTCCTTGGGCTTGAAGGTCACCTGCGCGATGTCGGGGTGTTTCTCGAACTGCTTTTGCAGTTCCTGCGCTCGCTGGCGCGTGACGCTATCTTTCAGGAAAACGTCGATGGCGAACTTCGGCGGCAGGCTGTTCGCCAGATTCTCCAGCCGCCACAGGATTAAACCGAATCCTCCGAACACCGCCAGTGCGAGCGCGACCGTGCCGATAGCCGCCAGCGTCATTAACCCGTTGCGTCGTAAATTGACCAGAGCCTCCTCCACCAGAAATTCGATGTGGCTAAGGTTCATGCGCGTACACCCCACACGGAACGTCGCTGACAATAGTGCCCCGCTCCAGCATCACCACCCGCTTGCGCATTCGGTCTATCACGTACTTATCGTGGCTGGCGACGAGCACGGTTGTGCCGCGAATATTAATGTGGCTGAGCAGTTGCATAATATCCCATGAGGTATCGGGGTCCAGATTGCCTGTTGGCTCGTCCGCCAGCAGCAGAGGCGGGTCGTTAGCGATGGCGCGAGCGATGGCTACCCGCTGCGCCTCACCACCCGACAGCTGAGCGGGAAAGCTGTCGCACCGGCGCAGAAGCCCAACCAGTTCAATCGCGTTGGCGGTGCGCTTGCGAATCTCCTTGCGCGGCAGACCCAGCACCCGCAGGGCGAAGGCTACGTTCTCCCATACCGTCTTGTTGGGCAGAAGCCCGAAATCCTGAAACACCACCCCCATCATGCGCCGGTAATAAGGAACCTCATGCGGGGGGATTTCGACGACGTTACGCCCCGCTACAATCACCTTACCGTAAGTGGGCAGCACCTCGCGCGTGATGAGCTTGAGCAAGGTGGACTTTCCTGCCCCGGTCGCCCCTACCAGGAAAACAAACTCCCCCTTCTCCACGCGCAGGTTCACGTTCCTCAGCGCGTGCACGCCGTTGGGATATGTGACCGATGCTTCCTGTATCTCTATCATGGCATCGCCCTGTTATGGTATGGTTCGCAACAGGGGGGCGGAATCCCTTTCGGCAGGAAGAAAGCCCGCGCGTGGAGAAAGCGTATACAGCAATCATAGCGAAGGGCAGGTATCGCGTTGAGAGGTGCTGTGACAACACTGATAAAGTCGGTTGCCCTGCTGGCTGTCGCGCTCTCTGCGCAGGCGCAGCTGATGATCGGGCAAGGTGTTTTTACCGACCGCGATGGCGGTACGCACCGCTGGCAGATTACCCCGGCACACAGTCTGCAATGGGATGGACAGGTTTACCTGCCTGTCGGGGTGTGGTTTACCCCGCAGTCGTTGCGTGCCGATGCAACGGAAGCGGACTTTCAGCGCGATGAACGCCTTCTGGACGCGCTGGCTCAGGCTGGCATCGGCGACGTGTGCGTGGTTCCTCGCGACTCCGCAGCTAGCGTATCCGTTCAGCAGTGGCAGCGCATTGTGGACGCGCTGGAATCGCGTAACTTGCGTTACGGCATCTCTTTGGGGGAAGCAGGCTTGCCTGTTGCGCAGGGGTATGTGGTGGCACCGGCATCCAACCGCATTGCCAATATCGCACAGGGTGGCGTTGTCGCCTTCCGTGCGCCGTACGCTGACCATGCTCTCACTTTCATCGTGGACACGCATGATAACAGCATCCTCAGCCATTCTCGGGTGAACGTGGAGCAGGGTGTTGGGCGTCTTCCCCTCCAGCTACAGGAGGGCGTGCTGGCGGTGATGGTCGCCTACCCGCATCGTCCGCTGGTAGACGCAGGGGGCTTCGTGCCCGATGTGTGGGAAGGCTACGATGCCTGGCGCGACGGGGTGTTGCAAACTCTGGGTAAGGTGCGATTTGGGAAGGGACTTCGGTTCTTTGTGGACCCGCTTGGGCGGTGGACGCTTCCCTTAGAGGACGATGGCATCGTGCCCTCTTCGGAGATGTTCCGCCTGGGTTTCGAGGCGTTTCTGTCGCGCAAGTACCAGACCCTGGAGAACCTGATGAGCGCGTGGGCGCTCTCGGAGCGCAACATGGAATCCTTTGCCGATGCCGCTCGCCAGCTTCCGCTCTGGCGTGGGCAGAAGGGTATTCCGCAGCTGTTTGACCTCCAGACGGGCAACCTGCGCCGGGTAGAAACAGCCCGCTGTGCCTACTGGAAGGACATCAATCAGTATCGGCGCGAGGTGTTGCAGGAGGCGGCGGACCGCATGGCGGCGGTGCTGAAGCGGCACATCGCCGATGTGCCGGTGTTGCTCAGCTGGCAGAGATTCCATCCGGTATATGTAAGCACGCAGAACCAGCCGGGTGTGGACGGGCTGCTGGTGGTGACGAGCGAGCGCGGCGCAAACCTCGCTCTCAAAAGCATGGCTCCCGCAATGGGGCAGGCGACGGAATGTGTGCGCCCCACCTGGCTATTGACCTCGCTGGCGCACGATGTCAAGCAGGGCTACGCGGATAGCCAGACTCTGCACAGCGAGGCGGAAACCCTCGCTCAAGCAGGCAGTCGGGGCTGGTTCTTTCGCGTGACCGAAAGCACCGCAGACGCCGCGACCCTGCAGTGGCTGCGCTCCTTCCAGCAGTCCGCGCTGGCACGGGCAGAGTGGCAACAGCCGCCGAAGGTGCTGTTTTTCCCGCAGTCTGCGTCAGGCATTTGTGAGGTCAAGCGGCTACCCGGCGAGGTGTGGTGGTTGCCCTCGGTGCGCCCGGGAAGCATCGTCAACGTCGGGCAGAACTATCGCGCCTACCAGATTAGCACGCTGAGCGGGGAGCAATACGTGATGTGGGCGGTGGACCGCGAGCGTCCGACGAATTTCCGCCTGACCGAGCCTCGTGTGTTTACCGCGCAGCTGCCAGATGGCACGCCGGTGAAAATCGGTGGCAAGGGGCGCAACTTCTCGATAAAGCTGCCCCCCGTGCCGGTGGTGTTTACCAATAGCGGTACGCTGTTTCCGGTGGAAGCTGCAGAGGACGCTATCAACGAGCTGGCGAGGCTGATCAAGCTGGGCGAGTCGCGTCGCATAGATGTGGGCACGGCGCGTTTTCGCTGGCAACAGGCGCGTGACAATCTCAGAGTCGGTCAGGTATACACCGCCTACCTGCTCGCCAGCGAGGCGCTGAACGAATCGATCCAGCGTCTGGCACAGTATCTGTGGATGGAAGCGGAGACGGCGGATGAGAGCAACTTCGATGAAATCGTGGAACAGCCCTGGGCGAGTGGGGGCAAAGTAATACGACTGCAAAACTTCAACGACCCACCTGCGCGAGGTTATTTCCTGCGCTACCGCTTTGCCGTGAAGGAGGAGGGAAATTACACCATCTGGGTGGCATGTCGTATGGAGGGCAGCTCGCCTCTGCTCTGGAGCGTCGACGACAACGCTCCACAGCCTCCTGAAAGCAATGTGCTCGTGGGCGAATACGGAGAAGGGTTTGGGTGGATACGCATGGGCACGGTCAGGCTGTCGCCGGGTGTCCATGCTCTTGAACTGAGAGTGGTCAATCGCGCCGGGGAGGGTACCAAACCTTACGTGCAGTGGTGCGATGTGGTGCTGCTCACCGCTGAGAACATCATTCCGCAGGGAACCGTCAAACCGCCTGTCAGGTAGAATCGCATGGAAAAGCCGGTCTCTCCCACTATTACCTTCTTTAAAGCGCTGCGCAACGCCACAGGCGACGCCTACGACCGGTTGGGGTTGACCCTGGCCAGCAGTCTGTTGTGGTTTGCAGCACTGATGGCGGCAGCGATAGCGGTGAGCGCGGCAACCCGTACCCAGCAGGTGCTGGTAGTACTGGGAGTGTTTTTTGTCGGTTCGGTGGCGCTGGGTGAAGTATGGACAGGGTGTGTCTATCTCGCCTATCGCATCGCCACACGCGACGAACCGTCGTTGCTGTGCTTTGCGGAGGCGTGGCGCGGTCTGGGATGGAAAACGTTGTGGCTGGCAACGGTTCAAACCTTCGTCACGCTGGTTATCATCGCAAACATCGCACTGTATTTACAGAGCAGTCTGGTGGTGATGCGGGTGTTCGGGGTGGTTATCCTGTATATTTTGCTGTTGTGGATAACCGCCATGCTGTATCAGTATCCGTTGTTGATAGAGCATGTATTCGGTGCATACACGGCGGAGCAGACGAAAACCGGCTGGTTGCGAAGGGTGCTGCGACGGTCTCTGCTGTTGACGATAGGCAACCTGCCTTTCAGCGCAGGGATGTTCGCTATCATCGCGGCGTGGACTGTATTCTGCTTTGTGAGCGTCATCGGTCTTGCGCTGATGTACACTGGCTTTGTATCGCTGGCAGCTGTACACTGGACGCGCGCCCTGCTGATAAACTACGGGGTGATTGTGCTGCCACCGGAGCCGGAGATTATCCCCGATGAGCAGTTTCGCCTGCCGGAGGAATAGAGAAGTATGCCAGCGCAACGTCGAACAGCCAGACAACCGCAGCTGTCACTAGCAGCACCATACGTGAATCGCGGACTGTTTGCCAGCAACTTTCTGCAGAACCACTTGCCTAACCTGCCCGAGTGGAGAGAGGCACAGGGGAGCGAAGAAGCTTTTCGCCGGGTCAGCGAACTGTACCAACAGAAGAAGCGGTTTCTGGAGACGAACCCCAACGAATCTCAAACAGAGCACGAGTTCATTCAGCCCCTTCTGGACATCCTCTGGGGAAGAGAAAACTATCGGGTACAACCGCCTCTGAAGACCGGCGACATACGGGGGCGACCGGACTATGCCCTGTTCCTCTCCGGGCAACAGCGCGACGAGGCAGATAAGCTGCAGGGGGAGCAGGAATACTGGCGACATGCTGTGGCGCTGGCGGATGCGAAGCCGTGGGCAAGCTCCCTGGACAGGCAGAGAGGTTCGGGAGAAAACCCCAGCGCACAGGTTTGCCACTACCTCTACCGCTCGCAGGTGCGCTGGGGCATCCTGACGAACGGGCGTCACTGGCGGCTGTTCGAGCGCGACAGGTCCAGCCCGGGCGGCATCTACTTTGAGGTGGACCTGCAAAGCATTCTCGATCAGGAGGATGTAGAAGGCTTTAAAACTTTCTATCTCTTCTTCCGTCGCGAAGCCTTCCTGCCTGATAAGACAGGCGTCTCTTTTGTGGAGAAGGTATTTCAGGGTAGTGTAGAACACGCCACCGAGGTGGGCAACCGCCTCAAGGATGCGGTATATGATGCCCTGCGCTACCTGATGAACGGCTTTCTGGCGCATCCTGCCAACCGTCTGCACGCGGAAGAGGGAGAGACTCTCCAGCAAGTGCACGAAAACAGTCTTATCGTGTTGTACCGCCTGTTGTTCCTGCTGTATGCAGAAGACCGCGACCTGTTGCCCTGTGATGACCCCTGCTACCGTACCTACTCCCTGCGCGAACTGCACCGCGAAGTGAACGCGAGCCTGCGCAATAGTAAGCGTTACCTGCCAGGCACGACCGTACTGTGGGCGCGCCTGTGCAACCTCTTCCAGCTGATCGACAGGGGCTTTCAGGAAGGTGGACGTGTGGTCGTCCCCGCCTATAACGGCGGGTTGTTCAGTCCGTCGCACTATCCGCATATCGCCCATACGCCTCAAGAGGGAATACCTCATTGGGAAATCGGCGACAGCTATCTGGCGGAGGCGATAGACCGTCTCGCCTACGAGCGTGAACGCTGGAACGAACCGGGCACGCTGGATGTGGACTACGCTACGCTCGACGTGCAGCATCTGGGCAGTATCTATGAGGGGCTTCTGGAGCTTCAACCTCGAATCGCTCAGAAGCCGATGGTAGAAACGATAGAGCAGGGCAAGGTGGTCTTTAAGGAGCGGACCGGCAACGCCCAACCCGCCAGGGTGCGCGGTCAACAGGCGCGTGAGGTGCAACCGGGCGAGGTGTACCTGGTCACCAATCGGGGCGAGCGCAAAGCCACCGGCAGTTACTACACGCCGCGCTACATCGTGAACTATATCGTCGAGAACACCCTTGCTCCCCTGGTGAATAAGGCGGCAGAGCAGGTAGCGCAGCTACGCCCGGAAGTAGAGGAGGAGATACAGCGGTTACAGGGAAAACAGCGCAAGTGGCAACGCTCCGGTATGCCCGACGCCGATAAGGAGGTTGCCAGGCTACAAGAACAGATAGAACAGCAAAAGCGCCGCCTGCTGGAGCCGTATCTGTCCATCAAGGTGCTGGACCCGGCGATGGGGAGTGGTCATTTTCTGGTGGGGGCGGCGGATTTCCTGAGCCTCGCGATGGCGACCGACCCGAACCTGCTTGCTCTCGACCAGATGGGCGACGAGGAGCCTCAGGCGTTCTACAAACGGCTGGTGGTAGAACACTGCCTGTATGGAGTGGACCTGAACCCGCTGGCGGTGGAGCTGGCAAAGCTCTCGCTGTGGTTACATACGGTGAGCAAGCAAAAGGCGCTATCGTTCCTGGACCACCACCTGCGCTGTGGTAACTCCTTGATAGGCGCGCGCATTGAGGAGGATCTGAGTCATCCCCCGCCCGCACCGGGTAGCAAACGGCGGTCTAAAAGCGCGACGAACACACAGCTCGTGCTGGGCTTCGAGGAGACTCTGACAGGCACGCACCTGCATACCCTGCTGGACGCTTTCCGGCGCATCATGGAGTCGCCTACTGGCGATGCCGAGACTGAACGCCAGAAAGACCGCAGGTATCGCGAAATGGATGCGGTGCGCAACCGCTTCCGCGCAGTGGCAAACTGCTGGCTCGCCCCCTTCTTCGGCGTGCCTGTAACCGCACAGCAGTACGAGCGGGCTGTGGATGCTCTGAGCGACGTGGAGAAGTACAACGCTCTGACGCAGGAGCAGTGGTTTCAGAAGGTACAGGAGGTCGCCCGCCAAAAACGCTTCTTCCACTGGGAGCTGGAGTTCACCGAGGCCTTCTTCCATCCGCACGGCTTCAAACCACAGGAAGAAAGAGGCTTCGACGCGGTGATTGGCAATCCGCCGTGGCTGGGACTACGTACCGGTGAAATTCCTCAGGATCTTTTGGAATACCTTCGCTCTCGTTACCGCTCAGCAGTGGGGCAATTCGATTTAGCCTCCGTGTTTCTCGACCTGTCATGTGCTCTGTCATCAAGTGCAAGAGGCTGCATTGGGACGGTGATTCCCAAGCGGATACTGACCAACGAGTCGTACGAAGTACTACGATACGCGCTCGCTATCGAACGACGGCTGACCGCCTCCATCGACCTGCGAGTAGCGTTCGAAGGTGTCGACAATGATGCTGCCATCCTGATCTCTGCACCGGCTAGCGACTCGTCCAGTACTTTGTTGCTCGGAAGACGAGTGGACCTGACGTCTATCACTGTGTCCGCTGTAGATTCGGCGGTCATCTCCAAGATGCCCTTCTACATCGTTCCAGTGAACAGTGACGTGCGCACTATCAAGCTGATCTCGGATCTTGTCGGCGACGACGTAATCCCTTTGGGGGGGTTGATGGACATTGCACGGGGCGCCGAGTGTGGCATGAATCATCCTTCAATCTCGCGCATCGAAACGCCGGACTCTCTACCGCTTGTTGACCACTTAGATGTCTGTCGGTACAGTATCGTGCACGGGGGGTGGTTTATAGACCCTTCCAAGATTGACCAGAGCACTATGAAGTCACCTGACATCTATAGAAAGGTACCGAAACTTCTTGTTAGATTCTTGTCCGCAAGCCTAATTGTAGCACGAGACGATTACGGATACGCTTCAACGAATCTTGTGTACCACGCTGCTGTTAAGCAAGGTGTGCCCTATGCGCTAAACTACCTCCTGAGCCTTCTCTGTTCACGGTTGCTCAATTTCTGGTATCGGAATGCGTTTCAAAATGAGGAAGTCAAGTTTCCCCATGTGCAAAAGTCCCATATTGAACGTCTTCCCATTCGCCGTATCGACTTCGTGACGCCCGCTGGGGAGCGGGCAAAGCGAGTGCAGCAAGGACAATCGCTCTACGAACGGTATCTGAAGAGGGAGGTCGCTCTGGAAGACATTCTCGCTTTCGTGGAGCAACAGGTCGGTTGCACCCCTGATCACGCCGACGTGGTGCACGATCTGCTGGCGTACCTGGCGGAGCAGATGACCACCATGCACCGCGAGAAGGCAGAGGAAATGTCGGGCTTCCTGCGCTGGCTGGAAACCGAGCTGGGTACGTCCATCGATGCCTTGCAGAAGAAGACAGCTATCCGCAACTACCATGAAAACAGCTTGCAAGACCTGCTGCAGGCACTGCGGGCGAACAGCAACGCCCTCGGCGAAAAGGTGCATGAGCGCGAGTTCCAGCAGGCTTTGCGGAAGGAGTTCGAGAAGAGCATGGGCAAACTGAATCCGCTGCAGAATCGCATCGCGATGACTGACAGGTTGATAGACCACATCGTATATCGGCTGTACGGCTTAAGCGAGGAGGAGATTGCCATCGTAGAGGCGTCGGAGCATTCCAGACAGCGGGGAGAAGTTGAGGGAGGATAGTGGTTTGTCAAATCCTGTTCTTGGGGAGGGCGAGGCTCCTGCCGAGCCGACTTCGCCAGATTGAGGAGCCTTTACGGCTGAAGCCGTTCCCTGGCAGACGAAGCCAGCCTCCGCTGGCTAAAAGAGCCCTGCACAGACAGGGCTTGGTTTACGAGGGAACGGCTTTAGCCGTGAAAGAGATAATCGGAGATTCTTCGCTTCGCTCAGAATGACAGGTTTGGCGTGTGTTCTTGTCATGCTGAACATCGGCGAAACACCTCGTCCTTTTTTGTCATGCTGAACGGAGTGAAGCATCTCTGAGATTCTTCGCTTCGCTCAGAATGACACATCCGCTTTTGTCATGCTGAACGAAGTGAAGCATCTTAGCGTATCGCCGCAACGAGATTCTTCGCTTCGCTCAGAACGACATGCCTACGCCTGTCATGCTGAGCGTTAGCGAAGCATCTCTGCCTATCGCACCACCGAGATTCTTCGCTTCGCTCAGAATGACGGCAAAGCGGAACTGCTCCGCTCGTATCCAAGTAATCACATGTAGCGGAGTGCTACTTCTCCAGCCTTATTGCGATGTCCCGCTCTATTCGGGGCAGTTCCAGCCTCAGCCCGGCTCTGTCCACCGTGACCGTTCGGGTGGATAGAGGTGTCCCCTCATAGGTGTCCCAAATCTGCACGCGATAGCGTCCGGGCGTCCATTCGGGTATGTGCAGGACGGTCGGCGGCACAGGCTGAGGCGGTCGCTTTACCACATTCACCTGATACCACGTGTACTGCGCGTGCTCGATGTAGAGCAGGGAGGTCCTCTTGCCGTGTAAGCCAAACAGGCGCAGAGGCGGCTCGGTTTGCTTTACCGCCTTCTCCAGCATATAGGAGACGAAAACCCAGTCATTGCCGATGTTCTCTACCCTTACGGTCTGTTTGCCTGCGGGTATCTCCACTGTGTACTCGCCGTCGTACTGGTGGAGGGTATCGGTCTTTTGCGTGTCGTCCGGGTCGGGCATGTCTTTGTCCAGCACGCGCACGCCGTTGCGCTCCACAACCAGATGTGCTCCGCCGTGTCCCGATACGCCCGTGACGAAGATACGCAGGCGTGTGGGGTGGGGCAGGTTTGTTTCGAGGGTAAGCGGGTTGTGCTTGTCGCGGTGGTTGCGCAGACCGTGCAGCAAGCCGGCAACCTGCTCGCGGATGGTGACTTTTCCTTCGGCATCTACCTGCACCGTCGTGGGGCGGTTGGAAGGGTGAGGTTCCCACGAGGTCGGTCCCTGCAGGGTCAAGTCGTTATAGGTGGGCGATATGGCTGGTTGCTTCAGGGTAAACGTGGCTTTTTCCACCCGTCGGAAGCGCTCTTTGGGAAAGTTCACACCCCGAATGAACCGGCTGAGCGCGGCGAAGTGATAGTACAGGTCGTGTGGGTGGATATGGTTATCCCACCACCAGAGCATAGCGGTTCCTGCCGAGCCGTCCGTGAGGGTGCTCCAGATACCGCTGTGCAGGGCGATGCCGGTGGGGTCCACGCGAGGGTCCTCGCCCATCGCGCCTGCGCCGAACTCGCCCACCAGATGCGGTTTGCCGTAAGCCTCTTTCTTGCGATGGAAGAAGGTTAAGGCAGCAGAAATATCGCGTGAGCCATAGTTGTGGGTCTGTGAGAACTCTATCTGCGGTAAACGGTCAATCACTTCGCGCCCGTTCGAGTCGGCGAAGCTGGTGGTGATGAGGTGTTTCCACGGGTCTATACGTCGCAGGTAATCGCCCATCTCGCGATGCCATCTGGTGATAAGGTCCAGGTTGTATGCGTCCGGACCAACGATATCCACCTCGTTCCAGAACTCCCAGCACAACACGTTCGTACACCACCCGTATCGCGCCACCATGTAGCGCAGTTTATTGCGATAGGCGCGGAGCATATCGGGGTGTGTCCAGAACTCGACAGGCTCCTTCAACGGACCGCCGTTGGCGGCGTTGTGGGGAGTCTCTTCCCAGTAGGGGAACCCACCATATCGCCGTTTGCGCAGCTCGTTGAAGCTGTCAAAGCACAACATCACGTACATGCCCAGCCGGCGCGCCATGTTCAGCACGGTGTCCAGTCGCCACGCATTAGCAAGGTCTATCTTGCCGACGCCGTAGCGTTCGCGCGGTTCTCCGGTTCGCTCCAGTCCGAAGGTCACCCATGCAGGACCCAGCCACACCCGGAAGTAGTTGCCTCCTGCCTGTGCGTAACGGGGCAGCCAATCGTCATAATCGAACGTGCCGCGACTGCCGCCCCAGCACACGTTCGCGCCGACGGGGATGTACGGCTGACCGTTGTCGAAAGCGAAATATCGCTTGTCGTCTTTGCTCACGCGCACGAATCCAGGTCGCCGTGAAGCGACACAGTGGAAAACAACAGGCTGAGAGCGCACCGTTTTGCCTGTGCTGTCGCGTACGGTAACCACCATCTGATACTTGCCCACCTGAGTGGGGGCGAAGCGGATGCGCCAGTCGGGTTCGCCTGCGGGAGACAGGCGTTCCTCACGCCCCTCCAGTTTGCGCGTGTAAGGTCGGTAGAAAAAGCCCGGTACCTGCATCTTACCGCCTGAAGGGGTGGTAAAGATACCATCCACCGCTATCTCGTTCGGGTCAAAGGCGTTCCTGTAGGTGGCTTGCAGGTTCAACCGGAACTCTATCAGTTCATAGCACGGTATCCGCGTGCGGCTGGGCGTCACAGAAAGCAGGCGCAAAGGGCGGTTATCGGAGATGGGCGGTTGCAGTTCGGGCATTTTTCGCCTCCTACGCGATGCGTTGCAGTATCTGCCTGAGATGTCGGGCGAAGCGCGGCACCGCCTGCTCTGCGGGCTCCGTATACTCGTACTCGATGGACACATAGCCCCTGTAGCCCGCTTTCTGCAGGATGCGCAGGGCGCGCTCGTAGTCCACTTCTACGTGCTTGCCGTTGTTGCCGCGGTAGTGCGTCTTGGCGTGCGTGGTAACAACATAGGGCGCGAGCTGCTCGAACTGTCCGTAGATGTCACCGGTGAAGTTACCCAGGTCCAGGTTCAACCCGAACCAGGGGTTTTGCACCGCTCTGTAGATGCGCAGCACCTGCTCGGCAGTAGCGGTAATACCGTGATGGTTTTCCAGCGCGACCACCACACCCCGCTGCGCTCCGTAATCGATGACCTCACGCAGGCACTCCACTACCCAGCCGAAGGCTTCGTCTTCGGTATGTCCCTCAGGAACGGGCCCGGCGAAGACGCGGATGCAGGGCGCGCCCAGGATGACCGCATTATCTATCCACTGTTTGGTCATCTCCACGTGTTCGCGGCGTTTGGCAGGGTCTGCTTGCGCGAAGTTATTGCCCACTGCTGTGCCCGAGATGTGCATTCCGTACTGGAAACAGGTGCGTTTGACCTCGTTCAGCGTGGCGCGTTCGGTGTTGGGAAAGTAGTAGGCGGTGAGCTCCACACCGTCCAGCCCCATCTCTGCGCAGGTGCGGATGAAGTCCTGCAGGCTCATCTTGCGGCTGGTCAACAGGTCGCGATAGGAATAGGCGCAACAGGCAAGACGCATGGTGTTCCTCCTCTATAATCGGCTATATAAGGATTCGTTCGGCGGGTTTGGGTTCCTGCGTCTTCTCCCCGCGGGCGCAGGGGAGCATCCTCCCTGTTTGCATCGTCGGCTAAAACCGTTCCCGCAGAAACCGAACCCTGCCTTCACAGGTGTCCAGAGCCAATACAGGCTGGCCCTGTCTGAGAGGGAACGGCAGCAGAGGTCGTGTCCGCCCAATTAGCTACCAGGGGTATACCACCCCAGCAGTATAAAAATTTTTATGTTTTTTTCTTACAATTCGCCCCAAACACCCACTTTTGGTACGATTCTTGCAATATATATAAGTACTAAATTCCTCTAAGGAGGTTTACCATGAGTGCTTCGAGGCAGTACGTGTTCGCTGTGATGCGCGCTATTCTGTTCGTGGCGCTGGTACTGGCTGGTTCGGTAGCGGTACCTGTGCGTGCGGACGACCTGGCTCCGCCACCGTGGCGCGGCGCGCCCGGTAGTGACTGGCAACACTGGGAGTTTCGTACCAATGGTCCGCTTCCCGATGCGTGGAACAACCCGTACGGTGTGCCTACGGAGAATGTTGCGCTCAGAAGTAACGCTACATGGCACAACAGCTTCGGAGGGCGCCAGGGAGTCTGGGAGTTAAGAGACGGATATATGCAGTGGGAGATTCCTGACGACTTCCAGCCTCACCTGCCCAAGTGGGTGCGCATCCAGTTCACCGTCAACATCGCCAACTTTAACTGGGCGGGCAATCCCACCTTCATCGGGCCCGTAACACAGCTGGAAACCGATCCGCAGACCAACATCACGTGGTACCACCACTGGGCGGATTACGTCCTCCCGTGTCAGCCGTTCAGTGTGTTCTTGCAAGGTACTCTGGCAGTCGACCAGCTGGTGGTAGATTCCGTTTGTGTACCGGAGCCCGGCAGTATGTTGTTGTCCACCATCGGCCTCGGCGTAGTGGGAGCAGCATTTCGTCGGAGACGGAAGGCATAGGGGTACTCTATCCACGAAATCGCTAACGTGCTTCCCTGCGAGCAACTTGTGGCGGGGAAATCCCCGCCACAAGCCTGTCAGGAGGGTCTTCGATGCGCTACTTACTGAACTGTTGAAGAAGGCTCATCTCGCCGTGCTCTATCAGCTGGTCCAGGTAAGCATGCTGCTGGGCGCGAGCGGGCAGGCTGGCGTAGCCCAGAATGGCGTACAGCCATAACCCCAGCACCGCCAGAATCAGCGCGGACATGCCGAAGCGATACACCGCACGTTGCGTCTCCAGTCGGGCGTCTTCAGGCAGGCTTCTGCCCCATATCAGCCACAGCACCAGTCCCACAGCGAGCCAGAGGGCGGTCTCTGTCAGAAAGCCTGTCCACGCGACTATCGACATCAGCCCCCAGAGCGCGGCGATCCCGGCACGAAGCGGCACGGGAAGGGGCTTGCGCAGCAGGAAGGCGTAGAACGGCGAGGCGACCAGTCCGGCTAGCCCCGTTACCGCAATCAGGAAGGCAAGCACAGCGTGAAATACATCTTCATAGACCCCCAGCGAGTAGGGTACTGCTGCGCCACTACTGAAGATAGATAACGCCAGCAGTAAACCGAGAACGGCAGAACCTGTTACCCAGTATGCTTTCAGCTGTCGCGTTAGTCGGTATAGGGGAAGGGCAAAACAGACCACTGCCAGCGCGCAGGGTGCCGCCGCAGCAAGCTGGCGAAACGACTGCGCGTGCTCCCGCAGGGAGAACCGGGTCAGGTTCGGCTGCTCCATATACAGCGGCCCCGCCAGCTGCTGGAATACTTCTGCGAACGGATACAGCGAAAGCCCAGCCGCCACCGACACGGCAATCAGCACCCCTGCAAAGGGAATCGCCGCCGTCCATGGCAGAATGCTGTCTTGCACCGTACGGGAGAAGTGCCAGAGGGGGGAGAGCAGCAATGTGGCAGCCACGCAAAAAAGCCACGTCCAGACCCATATCTGCAGCACAAAGCCGCCCGCTCTCATTCCAAATAGTCTGTTCAGGCGGTCTTCCCATGCTTCGGAGACTTTCGTGAATGCTTGCTGGAAGTTCTCATAGGTGTCCACGCTGGCGACCGCCCTCTTTGCGAGGTCCTGCCTGTTGTGCTGTCGCGCATAGTTCCCGAACTGCTCGGCAAGCCGGCGGTACTCCTCTTTCGGTGGATCTGTTGGTCTCTTTGGCGATAGCTTGCGTTGCCACGCGATTCGCTCGATAGCAGCCCCAACAAACGCCTGAATAACGCTATCTCCGGCATGGCGCATGAGTTCGCCGCAGCGCATCATCCAATCGGCTACCTGCAGCGATTCGCGATGGTGACCACGAACTTCCATTTCGTTTGCCCACTGTCGAGTGCGCTCGAAGGCATTGCGTAACTGCGCAAAGTGTGGAAACAGCAAACCACCTGCTGCTATCAGGCGTTCCTCCGCAGTAAGGCGCCGGGAGGAAACCATGCGCAGCCACTCCCGCTCGTAACCGTTGTAGACAGAACGTCCTGCCGCCTCGCGAAGAGCCTCCAACGCCTTTTGTCGTTCACCCAGACTGGCGTGGGCAACCATTTTCATCAGATAAGGAAAGGCGTTTTGCCTGTCTATAGAGGTCAGCTTCTCGCTGATGGACAGTAACTCTCGCGCATATCGAAGCCTCTCCTCTGCAGACTGCGGTGGCTCAGGCATGGAAAAGGGGAACAGACTGCGCAGGGTGACGCTACGCACCGCCGCGCCCAGCAGATACGGTTGCCGAAACCGCTCGTACAACTGGACGTACTCTCGTGCTTTGGTGAGGTGGTCGGGTTGCGGCGCTCTGGTTTCGAGTTCTAGGATAGCTTTCTTCTGCTCACCGTCAGTGGGGAGTGACAGTACTTCCACCTCGCCAGTGAAGGCAAGAGTCACGTCCTGCCTCCATACCCGCCTCAGCTCCGGATGCACTACGACCGCCACCACAGGCAGAAGGGCAAGAACGAACGCGATGAGGAGCCGTCTTGCCATTTCCTGCTCCCTCCTTCTGTTCCCAGTAGCATCTGCGCCCATTCCATCGCCTCACGACCGCCTATCCACAGTGTGGGCGACGGCGTCTGCGTGCGTGGAGTGTGCCACCACATCGCCGCCAGCAAGCTGATGGCTATCAACATCCCCATCGCCGCCGAGGTGGCTATCCGAAACGCCGGAGAGGGTGTCCACGCTGGCTGTTGCCTTTGCGCCACCGCCTGCATCACCCGGGCGTCGAAGTCCGCGCTGGGCGTGATGGACGGGTAGGTGCGCAGAGCCTCACGTGCCCGAATCCACCGCTCAACCAGCTGGCGGCACTGCGGGCAGATGTTCAGGTGCTGCTGCAGCTGCGCCTGCTGGTCGTCGCTCAGCTGGTTGTCCAGCCAGAGGTTTATCCACTGTTGTGCTTGCCGACAGCGCATGGTTATGCCTCGTGAAGACGGTTTTTGTGACGCTGAGCGTCAGCGAAGCATCTCATCTTATCGTTCACACAAGATTCTTCGCTTACGCTCAGAATGACAATCGTTTCCTGTCATGCTGAGCGTCAGCGAAGCATCTCAGAGTGGCGATACAGCGAGATTCTTCGCTTACGCTCAGAATGACAGGCACGCGGAACCGCTCCACTCATGTCCAATCACATGTGGTGGAGTAGCACATTTTAGTGCGCATCTGCTTTGTGTTCAGGAACCTCGCCCTCCGTTCGCTTCCACATCTCGGCAAACCGCTGGCGAGCGGTAAACAGGCGCGAGCGCACCGTGCCCACCGGTATCCTCAGCACCTGCGCTATCTCTTCGTAGCTCAATTCGTGCATCTCGCGCAGGATAAGCACCTCGCGCAAGGGTTGAGGCAACCGGCGCAGCACCTCGTCCACCTGCTGTTTCAGCATCCACGCCTGTTCGTCAAAGCCGGTCTCATCGGGGCGGTGCACGTCGGACAGGGGCAAAGGACGGCGCTTGCGCAAGCGCATCCGACAGGCGTTGACCGCAATCCGATACAGCCACGTGAACAGGCTGGACTGCCCGCGAAACCTTTTCAGGTGCAGAAACGCCTGCACGAAGGTATCCTGCGCCACGTCTTCCGCTTCGTCGCGGTCGCCGAGCAGCTGGTAGGCGAGATTCACTATCGGGCTGCGGTAGCGGCACAGCAACTGTGCGAAGAACCGCTCGATGTCTTCTTCGCAGTGTGTCTGCTGGTGTTCGTCGCTGGGTGTGTTGCCGCACACGTTGCCCACCTTGCTCGTGTCGTTCCACTGGTTGGATGCAGCGAGAGGGGAAAAGGTTCAGCAAGAGGCAGATTATCTACCCGGCGGTTTGTGCGCGCTGAGGCATCACAGTAGAGGGAGCCACATGTGCCACCTGTATCAGCATCACCCGCTGGCTATCGCGCCAGATACAACGCTCTCTGCCCCAGTAGACCACGTACACATTGCGTCCGTCCGCCGCGCGCGCCCAGTGGTTCTCGCCCACGCCGGTGCAGAGGGCGATGTATGCGCCCGGTTCCACCATCAGGTCGTTGCGAAAGATGTAGAGCCGTTCTGCCAGCGTGTGTGGGTCGGCGCAGAAGTAGCTCTCATCGGTCACCGCCCAGCCGCGCAGGTTCTCATAGCGCAGAGATTGGTTGCGGATAACCACGAACTCTCTGCGTGGATGGTCGCCCGTTTCCACCCCGATCACGCGAAACATGAGACACCTCCCCGAAGGAAAAAGGGGTTGCGAGGGTGCTGCCACCCTCGCAACCAATGTGGCAGCCCGGTTATTAAGAGCATCCCGAAGTCGCGCCGCAGTTCAGGCACTTGTAACACGCGCCATTACGCACCATGATGGAACCGCATTCCGGGCAGGGCGGTGCATCCGCCTGAAGCTGAAAGACCATCTGTTCCGCCTCCCGGAGCGTTCGGGCAGGTTCGGCTGCCTTCTCGGAAAGACCGGTATGGTTTTCAATGGACGCCACCTCGCCCGCGGGCTGTTGCTCCGGCGGGAGGAACTTGAGCGCGAGCCAGCGGAAGATGTAGTCCATAATAGACTTGGCAAAGCGTATTTGCGGGTTGTTGGTTACACCCGACGGCTCGAAGCGCATGTGCGCGAACTTGTTCACCAGCGTCTCCAGAGGCACGCCGTACTGCAGGGCGAGCGAGATAGCAGTGGCGAAGCTGTCCATCAGCCCCGACACCACCGAGCCTTCCTTGCTCATGGTGATGAAGATTTCACCCGGCTTGCCGTCGGGATACAGACCGACGGTGATGTAGCCCTCGTGTCCGCCTACGCTGAACTTATGGGTGATGCTCTGTCGCTCGTCGGGCAGTTTACGGCGTACGGGGCGCGCCTCCGGCACGGGCTGTTTCTCCAGCTGTTCGCTGGTCTTCTTCGTGCTGAGTGGCTGGGTGCGCTTGGAGCCGTCGCGATAGATGGCGATGGCTTTCACGCCCAGCTTCCACGCCTCAATGTACGCCTCCATGATGTCCTCTACGGTGGCATCGTTGGGCATGTTGACCGTCTTGGAAATCGCGCCCGACAGGAACGGCTGTACCGCGCCCATCATCTTGATGTGCCCCATGTAGTGGATACTGCGCTGTCCGTTGGCGGGCTTGAAGGCGCAGTCGAACACGGGCAGATGCTCGGGCTTGAGGTGCGGCGCGCCTTCGATGGTGTCGGTGCGCTCGATGTAAGCCAGAATGTCCTCAATCTGCTCTTGCGAGTAGCCCAGCCGATGCAGTGCCTCCGGCACGGTGCGGTTCACAATCTTCATCAGCCCGCCGCCCACCAGCGTCTTGTATTTCACCAGCGCGATGTCGGGTTCCACGCCGGTGGTATCGCAGTCCATCATGAAGGCGATGGTTCCGGTAGGCGCGAGCACGGTCACCTGCGCGTTGCGGTAGCCGTACTGTTCACCGAGCGACAGGGCGTCGTCCCAGCACTCGGTTGCCGCTCGCAACAGGTCAGGCGGCACGGTCTCCTTCGCTTCGATCTTGTCCACGTGCGCGCGATGCATCCGAATCACTTCCAGCATCGGCTCACGGTTACGGGCATAGCCTGGGAAGGGACCACCGCAGTCGCGGGCGATGATAGCCGATTGCTTGTAAGCTTCGCCGGTCATGATGGCAGTGATAGCTGCGGCATAAGCGCGCCCTTCGTCGCTATCATAGGGTAGACCGCGAGCCATCAGTAACGCGCCCAGATTCGCATAGCCCAGCCCCAGCGGACGGTAGTCATGGCTGTTTTGCGTGATTTTGGGCGTGGGGTACGCCGCGTTGTCCACGATAATCTCCTGCGCGGTAATCATGATGCGCACCGCGTAACGGAACGCCTCGATGTCGAACTCGCCGTCCGGTTTGCGGAACGCCATCAGATTCAGGCTGGCGAGATTACAGGACGTATCATCGAGGAAGACAAACTCGGAGCACGGGTTGCTGGCATAGATGCGGTCGGTGTTTTTGCAGGTGTGCCACCTGTTGATGGTATCGTCGTACTGCAAGCCGGGGTCACCGCAAATCCAGGTCGCCTCGGCGATTTCGCGCAACAGGTCACGGGCGTTGTAGGTATCTGCTACCTCGCCGGTGGTGATGTAGCGTGTCTGCCAGGGTAAACCTTTGATGGCTGCCTCCATAAAGGCGTCGGAGACACGCACCGAGTGATTCGCGTTCTGGTAGGAGACACTATCGTATGCACCGCCGGGCACGTTGAAGCTACCATCGTATCCGGCTTCAATCAGCGCCCATGCTTTCTTTTCTTCTTCTGCCTTGCAGCGGATGAAAGGCAAGATGTCAGGGTGGTCGGCGTTGAGAATGACCATTTTGGCGGCGCGTCGCGTCTTGCCTCCGCTCTTGATGACCCCTGCGAAGGCGTCGAAACCGCGCATGAAGGAGACGGGGCCGGATGCGGTACCGCCACCCTGCAGGTGCTCCCGCGAGGAGCGCAGGCGCGAGAAGTTGGTTCCCGTGCCCGAGCCGTATTTGAACAGCATCCCCTCGGTCTTCACCAGGTCCAGGATGCTCTCCATGCTGTCCTGTACGGAGTTGATGAAACACGCACTGGCTTGCGGTCGCTCGCCGGGCACGCCGACGTTGAACCACACAGGGCTGTTAAACGACGCCTTTTGCATCAACAGGAGGTGGATGAGTTCTTTGTGAAAGGTATCCGCGTCCTCTTCGGTGGCGAAGTAGCCATCTTTGCGCCCCCACGCAGCGATAGTATCTGCTACGCGCGAGATGAGCTGGCGCACACTGCGTTCCCGCTGAGGGCTACCGAGCTGCCCGCGGAAGTACTTGGACGCCACCACGTTGGTAGCCAGCTGGCTCCAGAACTCCGGCACCTCCACGTCTTTCTGCTCGAAAATCACCTCGCCGCGCTCGCCAGTGATGGAGGCGGTGCGCAGCTCCCAGCGCACTTCATCGAAGGGATGCACGCCGGGGCGGGTGAAGTAGCGTTCAAAGTGCAAGCCGGGTGCAGATTTCTCTTTGACAGCGGTGACCGCTTCTTCTGCCGGCGGGGAAGTCTCTTCGATAATCTCCAGCTCGAAGTGTTCTTTCGTCGGTTCCATGATTTAACAACACTCCTCCTTGTAAAAACTGAACCTCTGGTGCGGCGCTATTTTTGCCGCCGCTGACGGGTGAGCATGTTCACCAGCTCGCGGAACTGCGTGGCATCCTCGAACTGGCGGTAGACGGAGGCGAAGCGCACGTATGCCACCTGGTCCAGTTGCTTCAACCGCTCCATCACCAGTTCTCCGATTTCCGAGGATTTGACCTCGCGCTCTCCGCGATTGATGAGCACCTGCTCGATGTCGTTGGCGATCTCCTCGAGGGCATCGATAGAGATAGGGCGCTTTTCGCAGGCGACCTGCATCCCGCGCAGCACCTTGTTACGGTCAAACGGCTCACGCCGTCCGTCGTTTTTTACCACCATCAGCTTGAGCTCCTCGATCTCTTCGAAGGTGGTAAATCGCCGACCGCACGCCAGGCACTCACGCCGTCGCTTAATCGCCTCGCCATCGCGTATCGGACGCGAATCCAGCACCCTGTCCTCGGGGTGACCGCAGTATGGGCACTTCACGTTGTCATTCCCCCTTGCCGGCAATGGGGTATTGCCCAGATATTGGGCTAACCTATTTATATCACACAAGATATAGGGGTGTCAAGGGGTTTGGGGGCGGATTTTGAAAAAATTATTCCCCCTGGTAACGGGTGGACCGTTCGCGTGTGGAGCGCACGGTTTGAGAGCGCAGGTTTGAAGGGTTACGCCGCTTTCTTATAACGGCACTCCACGTTTCGCACTCTGGTATAAAGGCTTCTAAACTCAGTGACGCCCATCTGTCTATCCAGCCTTCTGTAGTATCGCGACCGTCTATACTGCTCTCCCATGTGAACACAGTTTTTGTAAAGCTTACGGAAATCTTCGCAGAGTTCTCCTTTGTAAATCAGGTGTCCCACGATCCAGTCTTCCACATGGGGAAGCCATGTTGCCACGTACGGATTTTCTCGAAGCACCCACCTCTGCGGACGTTGTAGCACCACCTGGCGCGATGGGTCTTCATGGGCTACAAAGATGTGTACCCTGGCGTAATCTTCTTTGTTATGATGAGTGAGGAAAAAGTAGTTTGTCTGGCATATGCAGCGTGCACGCATTTGCTCGATGATCTCGGGATCGAGATATTCCTGTAAGGGATCGCCTTCAGAGGGGAGTATGTAATCGGGTGGTAAGCCCAGAATCCGACTGAGTGGCTCTAGGTGCTCATCGGTCAGTTCCGCTACGAAGTCTATATCGTAAAAGCGGCGTTCTTGGGGGTCTTTATCCTGAGAGAGTTGCCATTTGTACAGGTACTCCGCGGCGGAACCCACCAGCACATAACGCACGTTCAGCTGCTGCATCAGGTCGTCCACAAATGCAATGGCAGAATAGAAAACCTCGGCCATTCCCATGGCAGTATACCTCCTCGTCATGGAGTATGCACAGCACATTTACATAGTATTATACACGATTTCAGGGCAAGATGTTCCGTTTCTGCAGATATTTTTATGAAGACTGTCATAGAGGCGTAATCTCCTCCGCTCACATCTTGTTATCTCCCGGTGACCTTCTTTGCACCCTTGACAAATGTGGGGATTTCTGGTAGATTCTTATTCGCAAGGTTCCCCGGTAGCTCAGTCGGCAGAGCGGGTGGCTGTTAACCACTAGGTCGCAGGTTCGAGTCCTGCCCGGGGAGCCAGTTTTGTTCGATGCCTTCGTACATCCGCTGGATATCTACTAGCAACAGCTTTTCGCCCTCTGTCGATGCCATCTGCTGCAGGCGTGGGGTGAAACCTGAGCGGGAGAAAAGGGCGAAGGTAAGGTCATGGTGAGCGTAGCGTGTCATTGATTAAGCGCAGTTCGCGCTGGCGGTTGGGAAAAGGTCTTCGTAACATCTTCTCCGATTAGTATAATCGTGTTTACACTAGTCATGATTATACTATCTTCACCGTCAACCGCCAGCGCGAAACACTGCTTACTTCAGCGGGAACGCCAGCACCTTCCCGTTCGTAGACGCCGCCACAATCACGTCGTCCGCCGATAGTCCTGAAATGCTGGGTGAGCGCACGAACGACTCGCCGTTGTTGCTGCCGTCGTAGAGGTAAAACTCCTGCGGATTGTCGGCGTTGATGGCATAGAATTTGCCGTTGTCGCTGCCGATGTAGATATAGGGCGTGTTGCTGCCGCTCTTGCGCACTACAATGGGCATCCCCAGGAACTTGCCTGCGTCGCGGGGCTGGAAGGGATAACCACTCTTTGCAGTGCCGTCGGCGGCGTGGACAGCGTGAATCTTACCGTCTACCGTGCCGAAGTACACCACCTTCGCCACCCAGTCAAAGAAGGGACTGCCCACTATCGCCGCGCCTGCGTCGTACATCCAGCGCACATGCGGAACCGTCGGGTCGGGAGTGGCGTTCATGGCGTAGAACAGCCCGTTCTGTCCCCCGATGAACAGCGTGTTCGTGGCAAGGTCAATCCATGGCGAGCTGGTAACAGGTTGACCGGGTGACACTATCTCCGCCCACTCACCCTGCAAGTCGCTGGAGCGGAAGCACACCACAAACCCATCGCCAGTTCCTGCCCACAGGTGCGTGGTGCCCGGTGCGGATGGGGTAGAGGAGAACTCGCTTCCCCACTGGTTGGAGACGGCGAGAAGCATTCCGTTGGCATCAAATGCGCGGATGCGCCCGTCCTGCGCAGGCACGAACAGGATGCCGTTCTGCATCACCGGTGACGCGGCGATGCTTACTCCGCTGGCGACGGTGCGTGTGCCCTGTACGGCGCCGGAGTTGAGGTCCACCATCTGCACGCGCCCGTCGGCGGTGGGCACAAACAGCGTGCTGCCTCGTGCCGAAACGCGCCCCGACATCGCTGCGCCTATGTTCACCGGGGTGTCCCAAGCGGTTGTGCCTGCACTTTGTCCCTTCACCCAGTAGGTGTAGAGCTGTCCAGAAGTGGAACCGATGACTGCCTTGCCACCTGTAATGGTCACATCACCCTGTACGCCTCCGGGTACGCTGGCTGTCCACAGGGGCGAGAAGGGGTTTACCACATCCGCCGACACGCTGTTGAGGGCGAATTTCTGGTTATCGAAGTTGGATGTGACACGGAAGGGAAGTTCCTGCACCGAGCTTCCGGTCACCGGGTCTGGCGGAGCGGTGACCGTGACAAACATCTTGTATTCCTCGCCCATTCGGAGCGTGGGCGTGCGGCTGATAGTAGTGTTCTCGTTGCTGTCGCGTTGACCGTTGCCGTTCGTGTCCTCGACGAAGATGACCGACCATCCTGCGGGCAATGTGCCCGCGCTCAGCTGATAGAAGTCATCGCCGTTGCCGGTGTTCTTTACGGTGACGGGAAAGTTGTAAGAGCTTCCCGGGTTCAGCGTCGCGTTTTGAACG
>BEHS01000008.1 GCA_002898895.1 bacterium HR16
CCATTGTCCCAACGGAAGGCATGGTAGTTGCCCAGCCCAGTGCTTGCCATCCAGCCGACCACAACTGAACCATCGGCAGATACTCCAAAGGCGATACCATGTGTGCCCGGAGTGCCCAAGTCAATAATGCCCGTACGCTGTGTCCAGATGAAGGGGCGCTGATAACCGCTCGCCCCCTCTGCGCTGCCAACGACCACAGAACCGTCCGCAGACACGGCGCGTGCAATACTCCACGACCCGCCGGGCAGTGTGCCCAGCCACGTAAGCGATTGCGCCAAAGAGGGAATCGCAGAGATACATAGCCACATTGCAGCCCCTGCGATGACGAGACCGGAGCGGACCATGTTTACTCATCCCTTCCAGCAAGAAAATGCTACTCGTAGTCTATCACAATCTTGTAAGGAGCGTCAACTGCGAAGCCTGTTTGTTCTCTGTTCACCTGCCAAGACAGAATCTTCTGGATGGTCACGCTTCATCGTAACCGAAACCACCGCAACGGTTCGGCGGCAGCCTCGCCCTCCAGAGGGTCAACAGCCAGCGCAGACAGGCTTCGTTTGTGAGGAAACGACTTCAGCCGTGAACGAAGAGGCTAATGGAATATCTGTAACGTGGGCACACCCCACACGACGCCAATCAACGACCACAACGCGCCCATCGTGTAATCCCCCAGCACCAGCCCGAGAAAGAAAGGCAGTGTGCGCCGGTACATGCGCAGTCCACCGTAGCGCAGCACGAAGAACTTCACCAGCCACGCGATGAAGAACGGTAGCCACAACCACACCAGCCCCGGACCGATGCAATACCCCAGCGGATGAAACGGAAAACCCACAAAGCGCGTGCGCATGGCGTACAGAAACAATGTGAATAGACTGGCTGCTCCCACCACTCCCCAGCGGTTCACCTCCGCCTTAAAACCCGAGTTCATCGCCCCCTCCAGCCAGTTGAAACTCTCAACGCCTGTCCACACCGCAAAGCCCCGGCATTTCGCCAGCGCGCCCTCGCGATACAGCACATGCAAACATGCCCACTGCCCCACCACCGTCGCCAGCGCAATAGAGAGCAGTATAGGCAACACCAGCCTGCGCAACGGGATGCCGTGCTCCTGCGCCAGCTTGAAGCCCTCCATCTGGCTGGGCATAATGTGGCTGCGGTTTAATCGCCAGAACCAGTGACTGAGCGCAGCCGCCGCCATCGTCGGAGCGGTCATCAGCGTGGAATCGAACAGGCGAAACAGGCGAATCGGCTCCAGGTCCCACACCGTATGCTGACCACCCGCTTCCGCCCGCACGCGCGTGATGCACAGCGCCAGCAGGAAGTACGTACCCACCATCAACAGCACCCACAGCAGGCTCATGCCCGCCAGCCACCAGAAGCCCGTGAAAGCCACCAGCCCTGCGGCTGCACCCACCAGCGCCACACGGTACGGAAGCGGTTCGTCAGCGTCCAGCGAGCGGTCGCCGCGCCACGCGATGGCGAAAACCTCTTTCAAGTAGCCCCTGCTGGCGTATAGCAGCAGGATGCCGAAGGTGACCCACGCCCCGATGCCCTGCTCGCTGACGTAGGGAAAATCGGGGATGTTGCTGTAGCCCAGCTGGTACCCGATTACCATCTGCGCCTTGATGAACAGATAGAAAAACCAGCATGAGAAGGAGACATCCAGCGGCACCAGATACGCCAGCCCGATGGCAAAGGGATAGAAAGTGCGCACGAACCAGCCCACAGCCGTCCACGGAGGCTGCGTGAACTGAATGGGTACCGCCCGCGTCTGGAAGTACGGCAAGCTGGGAAACCACTCGTGCAAACCGTTGAGCAGGTCCAGCCCCGCCGCCGCGAGAAAACCCAGCCAGAGAGCGCGCGTGCGTATCATCGCGCCCGGCGCGAACGGCTCGGTAAGCGCGAGGGGCAAGCGCACGATAGGAAAGGAAAGGCGCGTCTGGTCCATCCACGCACGGCGGAAAATGGTGTTCAGACACAGCATCGTCCAGCCTGCGATAAGGATGAACAGGCTCCAGAACGCCAGCGGAGCCGCCCACATCTTCAACACTTCCAGACGATACAGTGTGCTGTTGCCCTGAAAGAAGCCCTCCAGCAGTTCCTTGTCCCACACGAGTAACCAGCGAGGCAGATGGGGAAACAGGGTGTCCTCCCAGCGATTGGACGGAGCGGCGAACCACCTCGCCCACCCCATGAGGGAGATGAGGTTGATTATAAAGTCATGTGTGGCGATAGTGCACGACATCACCAGCATTAGATAAACGACCACCAGTTCCGCCGGATTCAACACCCAGCGCGGAGCCACACGGCGCAGTAGTGCGTTAAGCAATACCAGCGCGAACAGGTAGAAAACAGGTGTGACAAACAACGGATTAAGCGTGAGGATGGCATACCAGCGCAGTTCCGCCACAATCACCCAGTACACGTTCAGCGGGATGAGCAGAACACCCAGCAGGATCGCGCGAAGCGAAACGCCTACCGATGGCTTCTGAGGTGCGTGTCCGTCGGTAGAGTCGGTCAACGGATGTGCAATTGCATACTCCTCGCTCTGCAAAGGCCCCACAGCTATCCCCGCCTCCGGCGCACAGATTCGCTATGCGGGTACGTCTTGCCTTTCGCGACCTCATCGCTTGACCTGATGCACCGCAGCGAGTACAATTAGTCAAGCTAGAGGACAGTACCAGAAACGATACTTTGCGGACCACCGATTATCACAGGAGGAAACGCCATGCCTTCTCTGCTACCGACGGAAGCCGACGTGCAGTTCTATCGCGAAAACGGTTACTGGATTGCGCCGAAAATCCTCTCCGACGAGGAGCTGGAACTGCTCCGTGAGCACCATGCAAAGGTCATCGCGGGCGAGTACAGCACACAACGCCCTCCGTGGAGCCGGAACATTGAACCCGGTCAACCTCTGAGCCACATCGTGAAGATCGACAACAGCTACTGGGCGGAGTCGGTGATCGCGAGGGTGGTGTTGCATCCGCTTATCGGCGAGATGGCAGCACGGCTGGCGGGAGCAAAAGGCATTCGCCTGTGGCATGACCAGCTGCTCTACAAACCGCCGGACACCGGCGCGCGCGGCAATGTGGGCTGGCATCAGGACTACCAGTACTGGCAATGCACTGACCCACCCGAGCTGCTGACCGCATGGCTGGCTCTGGACGATGTGACCGAAGAGAACGGCTGTATGCAGGTAGTGCCGGGTAGCCATAAATGGGGGCTTCTGCCGGAAGGCAACTTCTTCGAGCAGGATCTGGAAACTCTGCAGAGGCGCATCGAGCAGGTATCCGGTCGCCCATGGCGTACCGTCAAGTGCGAGTTGCCCGCAGGCGCGCTCAGTTTCCATCACTGCCTGACTATTCACGGTAGCGGACCGAACCTCGTCCAGCGTCCTCGTCGTTCGTGGGCGATTCACCTCATGCCCGACGGCACACGCTATCGTGCAAATACCCCCAGCGACCGCCACATGAACGTGTTCCTGCTGGGCGGTAAAGACGGCGACCCGTTCGCTGGTCCGTACTTCCCTTTGCTATACCGCGAGGGTGAGCAAGCGAACGCATGGCAGACGATAGAGTAGCATTGCCATGGCGGAGCAGTGCCCTTCGTCTGACGCTGCTCCGCTGCCTGCCTCCCGCGAACCCGCTCGATGGTATAATCCTGAGTGAGGTGAGAGGCGATGTCCTTGCATATCGAACTGAACCCGGAACAGGAAGACGCACTACGCAGCCTGTCCGCCTGGCACCACAAAAGCGTCGAAGAGATTGTCTGTGAGGCGGTGCAGAAGTTTATTAGAGAGTCATCCACTTCAGACGATTGGGAAGAGCGAAAGGCGCGTGCCTTGCAGGCGGTGGGACGCTTTCGCTCGGGGAAGCGCAGGGTTTCCGAGCAGCATGACCGCTACCTTGCGGAGGCATTTGAATAGAAAAGCCCCCTCTTCTTATGGAAGAGGGGGTAGAGGGCTAAGGAGTGGCTGATTCAGTCGACGACCTCTGGTTCGCGCACAGGTACTCGCTCCTTCGGGTACACGCCCCGTCGGAACACCGTACGCGCGAACCAGTTGCCCATGTCATCGAACACCGTATACACACAGGGGATAACCACCAGTGTCAGCAGGGTAGACAGGATTAACCCACCGATGACCGCAATACCCAGCGGCGCGCGGAACTCCGAACCACGTCCAATCGCCAGAGCGGTTGGCAACATGCCGAACACCATCGCGAAGGTGGTCATCAGGATCGGGCGCAATCGGGTGGGCCCGGCTTCCAGCAACGCCTGCAAACGCGGCAAGCCGCGGCTGCGCAGGGTGTTGGTATAGTCCACCAGCAGGATGGCGTTCTTGGTGACCAGCCCCATCAGCATGATGATACCGATCATCGACACGATGTTCAGCGAGTTGCCGGTGATAATCAACCCCAGCAACGCGCCGATCATCGCCTGCGGCAGGCTCAGCATGATGGTCAACGGCATCAACAGCGATTCAAACAGCGCCGCCATCAGCATGTACACCAGCACAATCGCCAGCATCAACGCCTGCCCCAGGTAACCGCCTTCCTCCTGCTGGAACTGAATCTCTCCAGCCCATCTCAGCTGCACGCCAGGCGGAGGCAAGTTCGCTTTCGCCAGCGCCTCGTTAATCACCAGCTGCATGTTGCCCGGCGCGTAGCCCGGCTTCAGGAACGCGGTGAAGGTGACCAGCCTCTGACGGTTCTTGCGGTCTATCTTGGTTGGTCCGGTGGTCATCTCCACCACAGCCACATCGGACAGACGCACGGGACGCCCGTTGAAGTATCCGATAACCAGATTGCGTACCGTGTTCACGTCCTCCCGTTGCGCCTTCGTCAACTGCACGCGGATGTTGTATTCCTTACCCGCCTCGCGAAACTTGGTGTCGGTATTGCCCTCGATATAGGTGCGCAGAGCAGAGGCAACCTGTGCTACCGTCATGCCCACAGACGCCGCCTTATCGGGGTCTACACGCACCTGCAGCTCGGGCTTGCCCAGCTTCCACGAGATGTCGGGGTCTACGATGCCTTCAATCGGCGACACCACTGCCATCACGCGCTCGGCGGTGCGCACCAGCAGTTCGGTGTCCTGTCCGGTCAGCTCAATCTGAATAGGTGCACCACCGCCGCCGCGAAAGCCCGACACCGCGTTGATTCTAATCTTCGCGCCGGGGATGGTTCCTATCTTCTGGCGTATCTCTTCGGCAATCTCGGAGCTGGGACGGGTGCGCAGATAGGGATGCTTGACCCAGGGCAGCCACCCGGTCAACCTGTCCCCCAGAGCCTGCTTCTCCGCGCAGGTAATTTGCACTTCGCCGTATTGCGCCCCGCGCCCGCCGGTGCCAAACACGCCTGCAGTGGTGTTGCCTACGCTGGTGAACATGTGCTCTACGTCACGGCGAATGGAGGGGGTGTTGTATATTACCTCCTCGATACGTGCCAGCACACGGTCGGTCGATGCCAGCGAGGTGCCAGCAGGCATTTCTACCGTGATTTGAATCAATCCCTGGTCCTGGTCCGGCGCGAAGCGGAAAGGTAATAGCGGTCTTCCCACTGCACTGCCCAGCAAGCCTGAGAGGAAGAACGCCCCTGCCATGATGAATGTACCCCATCCGGCGACGAACAGCGGTCTGCGGTTACTGCGCCAAATCAGCGCGAGCAGCCAGAACAGAAAGCCGAACACCGCTGTAAAGCCTGCAACGAACGCCGACGGCATCACAAAATGCCTGCCCACCAGCGAGCCGGCGATAATCAGCAGAATGCTCAACAGCAACCCGTTGCCGATGCCGATAACCAGCCAGCGGCGGCGCAACGCCCGCTCCAGAACGCGCCGATATATCCGGTCCAGTGCGTGATAGAAGCGGTCAAACGCTGCGAACAGACCACGCTTCGCCTCTACCTGCTCGCCAGTGCGGAACCAGCGCGACGCCAGCATCGGCGTGAGCGTAAACGAAACGAGCAGGGAGAAGAGGGTGGCTGTCGCTACCGTGATGCCGAACGAGCGGAAAAACTGCCCCACGATTCCGCCCATAAAAGCGATGGGCACGAACACCACCACATCTACCAGCGTGATGGTAATCGCCGCCAGACCGATTTCCGAACGTCCGTTCAGCGCGGCTTCTGCAGGCTCCTCCCCACCGGTCAGGTGGCGGAAGATGTTCTCCAGCACCACAATAGAATCGTCCACCAGAATACCTACCGCCAGTGACAGCGCAAGCATGGTCATGGTGTTTAGCGTGAACCCGAAGCCGTACATCACCAGGAAGGTGCTGACGATGGATGTCGGTATCGCCAGCGAGACGATAAAGGTACCACGCAAATTGTGCAGAAAGAGGTACACCACGAACACCGCCAGAAATACCGCCAGGAATAGCGCGACCCGCAGGTCGGTCAGGCTCTCCAGAACGAATTTGGACTGATCCTGCGTGAGCACGAACTCGATATCTCGTGGCAGCTCCTTCTTCAGTTGCTCTACCTCGCGCTTGACGCCCTCGCAGACCTCCACCGTATTTGCATCGGCGGCTTTGGTGATGATGATGGCAACCGTATTGCGGGTGTTCACCCGTGCCCCTTCGGTGCGTTCTGCGATGTCATCCTTGACAGTGGCCACGTCGGAAAGACGTATCACGTTGGGCGTGCCCATCGGGTTCATGCGGTTTGTGACCGGAATACGCACGTTGCGAATCTGGTCGAGGTTCTCGAACTCGCCCACTACACGGACGGCATATTCGTGACGCGCCTCCTCGATGCGTCCGCTGGGCACGTTCAGGTTCGCTGCCTGCAGTGCTTGCACTACCTGCATGATGTTTAACCCGTAGGCATCGAGGCGCGCCTGGTCTACCTCCACCCGAACCTCGCGCACGTCGCCTCCCACCACCGAAACCGAAGCCACGCCCTGCACGCGAGCCAATCGGTTGCTGACGATTTCCTCCGCGATATAGCGCAACTGCTTGCTGGGGCGGTCACTGGACATACCGTAGTAAAGCACCGGGAAGGCGTTGATGTCTATCTTGGAGATAGAAGGCGACAGCGCCTCACGCGGCAGGGAGGCGCGAATGGCATCTACCTTCTCACGCACATCGGCGGCTGCCTGGCTGGAGTCGATACCCAGATTGAACTCGATGGCAACCAGCGAGATACCTTCCTGCGAAACCGATGTGACGTTTTTGACGCCGTTAATGCCGTTGACCGCGTCTTCAATCCGTTTCGAGATGAGCGTCTCCACCTCGCGCGGACCCGCACCCGGGTAGACCGTTGTGACGATCACATACGGGAAGTCCACGCTTGGGTTCAGCTCCACGCGCATTTTGCCGGCAGCCGTCCAGCCCAGCACCGCCAGCGCAGAGAACACCATCAGGATGAAAACGGGGCGCCGTATTGCAATACTGGTAAGCCACATACTCCCTCTCTCCCCTCCGCCTGAACTAGGAACCGCCTGCGGTTGACGCTTCCGCGGTCTGCAACTGTTCCACACGCACTTTGTCGCCGTCGCGCAGGTTCTCCTGTCCCTGCACCACTACCTGCGCGCCCACCGGGATACCCCGCACCTCGGCGTTCATGCCGTTGATGTAGCCTGTCTGCACTGTCACCCGCCGGGCAACGCCCTCTTTGACGACAAACACCACCTGCTTGCCGTCTTGTATGAGTATGGCGTCTTTCGGGATGAGCACGACGTTGCGATGTACATCCACCAGTATCTCGCCGCGCGCGAACATCTCCGGCTTTAGCGCACCACCCTCATTGCGCATATCCACACGCACCACGAAGTCGCGCGAGCCCTCCGAGCCAACAGGATAGAGCCGGCTCACCGTACCACGAAACTGTCTGCCCGGATAGGCGTCCACCGTCACGGTCACCGGCTGTCCCACGCGAACATAGCGCACCTCTGTCTCGGAGACACGCGCCTCGAAGAAGATGGCATTCAGGTTCACAATACGCAGTAGCGGCGTACCTGCCCCCGCCATCTGCCCGGGCTGTGCTGCACGCATGGCAACTGTGCCGTTGATGGGCGAGCGGATGAACGCACTTTCATACTGCTGACGTGCGTAGAACAGACCCGCCTCCGCCTGCGCCACCAGCGCCTTCGCCGCGTTGACCTCATCCTGACGCACACGCAACTGCAGGTCTCCTGTGCGCGCCAGGCGAACCGCTTCCTCCGCTTGCTTGACCAGCGCACGCTGCGCGTCGATCTCCTCCTGGCGTGGGCCCTCCTGTACCAGGCTCAGCTGCTCCTGCGCGGTTCGATATTGCGCCAGTGCGATGTCATAGGCGGTTTGGGCGGCATCCAGCTGCTGTTTGGACACCGCATCTTGCTGATAGAGACGGCGCACTCGCTCCAGGTTCGCCTGCGCGTTCTCCAGATTCGCCTTTGCGGAAGCTACCTGTTGCTCCACCTGTTGCCGCTCCTGACGGCGCGCCCCTGCCTCCAGTGCCCGCAGACGAGCCCTCGCCGCTTCCAGCGCAGCTTCCGCCTGACGCAGGCTGGTCTCGTTCTGGGTCGGCTGCAACTCCAGAGCAGTTTGCGCCTGCTTGAGCCGCGCGCGAGCCGACCTCAGCGTCGCCTCTGCCTGACGCAGCTGCGCTTCGAGGTCGTTGGTCTCCAGCTGTACCACCACCTGCCCTGCCCGCACGGCGTCCCCCTCGCGCACAAAAACCTTCGCAATCTTGCCCGGCACCTTGGCGGAGAGCATCACGTCGTCCAGTGTCTGCAGGGAGCCTGTCACCGAGACGGTAAACGGGATGTCGCCGCTACGCGCGCTCACCACTGCTACGGCGGTTGCCGGTGCAGCGGCTTGCTGTGTAGGGGAAACCGGTGCACGTCGCGCACACCCACCAAGCAGACCTGCTAACCCCAGCAGGGCGAAACCTGCGATAAGTGCCTTCCGGTACACTGCAATGCCCCTCCTTTGTGAAATCGCCTTTATTATCTCTCCCTTATCAGGGTGCCTGTGCATATCTGCCCATCGCTTTCTCGAGGCGCGCCCACGCCACACGCAGGTCATAGCGGGCGTTGACGAGATTCTGCTCTGCCTGCGTGTATGCCAGCTCGGCGTCGCTCAACTCCAGCTGGGTGGAGACCCCCGCCTCGTAACGCAGGCGAGCCACACGCAAGCTCTCGGTAGCCGCCTGTAAACCCTTTTCCGCCGCCGCTACCTTCTCGCGCGCCTCTTGCAGGCTCAGGTAGGCGTTGCGCACCTCTAACGCGATGCCTTCGCGCACGTTCTCGATAGTGATTTTTGCCTTATCTACGTCGGCGCGTGCCTGCTCGATGCGTCCCTGAGTCTGTCCACTATCCCAAATCTTGAACTGCAGAGCAGCGATCGTGGTGAAACTGGATTCGCGAGGCTGGAAGGTGGAGGTTTTCAGGTTGAAATCCCACTGCCCACGCACCACCAGGCTGGGCAACTGGTCACGCTTTGCCGCGGTGACCTGCTTCTCCGCCAGCGAAACGCCCAGATTCGCCTGCATCATCTCAGGACGTCTGGAGAGAGCCTCCTGCAGATACCGGTTGAACTCCGCCGGTTCAGGCTCCGGTTCCTCAGCAGGCAACAGTTCTACCGGCTCATCGACGCGCCTGCCCAGCACGTTGTTGAACGCCGCCTTCGCCAGCTGCAGGGCGTTTCGCGCGGTAATCACCGCCTGTTGCGCAGAGGCGACAGCCGCATCGGCACGCATCACATCCAGCTTTGGGCTAACACCTGCCTCTACCGCTGCTTGTGCCAGCTTACGCCGGATTTCCGCATTCTGCAACGCCTCTTCCGCTACCTTCACCAGCTCCTGTGCACGCAACACATCGTAAAACGCCTGCTTCACCTGCAGCACAACCTCGTTGCGTGTGCGTTGCGCGTCCAGATTGGCGATGCGCGAATACAGCGAAGCGGCGTCCGTCGCGGTACGAACCAGTCCGCTCACATCTATCACCTGGCTCAGGCTCACCGTCGCTGTGCCCGAATCGATGGGTTGAATCTCTATCTCGTTAAAGGTAAAAGTTCCTGTGATGGGGTCAAAAGAAGGGAACTTCGCTTTCGGCACGCGGTCCAGCCGGCGATAGTTTGCGGAGACATCCAGCTGGGGATAGCCTGCTCCCCTCGCTTCGCGTACACGTGCGTTGGCTTTCCGCTCATCCTGCAGCGCCAAGCGCAGCGTTCGGCTGTTCTGTAAAGCGATGCGAATACTGTCCTGAAGGGTTAACGCCGATGGCTGCTGTTGTGCCCACCCACCTGCCGACAGCACGACAGCCAGCAGCACCACATGCAGTCGCAACAGTTTCACTCGCCTTCACCTCCAGATTGTGCAAACTGGCTTTCCAATCGCTCGACCTCCCGCTGGAACATCTCCAGAAACTCTCTGATGGATTGCATCTTGAAAGCGACGAAGCCCGCATATACCGGGTGGCGCATGATGATGAGCTTATCACCCGGCTCGATGCCCAGCTCCCGCCTCGCCTCCGCGGGTATGACAATTTGTCCGCGCTCGCCTACGGTTACCATCCCGTAAGTGGCTTCTTCCAGCCAGCATTCCGCTCGCTCCTGCATCATTATCCCCCTGCCTCATGTAGTTCATAAAAATCATGTAAATCATGCACTCAGCAGGAATATACCATAGCAGCGCGAGATTGTCAACATCTGTGAAGCAAATGCGCCAGGATTTCAACGTAGCACACACGGACAGAACCGCTCCCATGCAAACGAAACCCTGCTTCCGCAGGGTTGAACAGCCAGCGCAGGCCGGCTTCGTCTGTGAATGAACGGCTTCAGCCGCAGGCTTGATGCACGATACGCGGATTGCGCCAGAGTGGCTGCGCTTGCCTGTCATTCTGAGCGGAGCGAAGAATCTCGTGTGTATCGCCATTCTGAGATGCTTCGCTGTTGCTCAGCATGACAAAATAGACTGAAACGCGCCTCTGGTTCGGAAACGGTTGTTCCATTCCGCTTAAGCAACAGGAACGCACCGGTCTGCACGCAGCCGTTCTTTACTCAGCCACCTTCAGCACGCTGAGGAACGCTTCCTGAGGTATCTCCACGTTGCCCAGCTGCTTCATGCGCTTCTTACCCTCTTTCTGCTTCTCCAGCAGCTTGCGCTTGCGGGTGACATCACCGCCGTAGCACTTCGCCAGCACGTTCTTGCGGAAGGGAGGAATGCGCTCGGCGGCAATCACCTTGCTGCCGATAGCAGCCTGTATGCGCACCTCAAACTGCTGGCGTGGTACCACCTCGCGCAGGCGTTCTACCAGCGCACGCCCCCGGCTGTAGGCGCGGTCGCGGTGCGTGATGAAGCTGAGCGCGTCTACCGGCTCGCCATTAATGAGAATGTCCAGCTTCACCAGTTCCGACTGCCGGTAGCCGATGGGCTCGTAGTCGAAGGAGGCGTAGCCCTTCGAACGGCTTTTGAGCTGGTCATAGAAGTCCAGCAGGATTTCCGCCAGAGGCAGGTCGTAGGTGAGCAGCACGCGATTAGGCGAGGGATACTCCATCTTCACGAACTCGCCGCGCCGCTCCATAGCGAGCTCCATCATCGCCCCCACATACTCGCTGGGCACAAAGATGGTGGCGCGGATATACGGCTCTTCCACCGTCGCGATGGTGGTGGGCGGGGGCCAGTGCGCCGGATTGTCCAGCAGGATGACCTCACCTTTCGTGGTGGTGATGCGATAGACTACGCTGGGAGCGGTGGCAATCAGCGACAGCCCAAACTCGCGCTCCAACCGCTCCTGCACGATGTCCATGTGCAGTAAGCCCAGAAAGCCACAGCGGAAGCCAAACCCCAGTGCAGCGGAGGTCTCCGGTTCGAACACCAGTGCGGCGTCGTTCAGCTGTAGTTTCATCAGGGCATCGCGCAGGTCGGAGAACTCCTCACCCTCCACCGGGTACAGTCCGCAGTACACCATCGGCTTCACCGGTTTGTAGCCGGGCAGGGGTTGAGTGGCGGGACGTTCGGCATCGGTGATGGTGTCGCCCACGCGGGTATCGCCGACGGTCTTGATGCCGGCGGTCAGGTAGCCCACCTCACCTGTGCGCAGTTCGTCGCCCTCCTGCAGGCGCGGTGTGAAGAAGCCCACGCTGGTCACCTCGAACTCGCGCCCGGTGGACATGAAACGGATGCGCATCCCCGGGCGCACCACGCCATCCACCACGCGGATATACACCACCACGCCCAGATAGGGGTCGAAGTGCGAGTCGAAGATGAGCGCGCGCAGAGGAGCATCAGGGTTGCCACGAGGGGGCGGGATTTTGTGCACCACCGCCTCCAGAATCTCCTCCGTGCCGATGCCCTCTTTTGCGCTGGCAAGGATGGCTTCGGAGGGGTCCAGCATGAGGATATTCTCTATCTCCTCCTTCACGCGCTCGGGGTCGGCGGCGGGCAGGTCTATCTTGTTGATGACAGGGATAATCTCCAGATTGTTGTTCATCGCCAGGTTGACGTTGGCGATGGTCTGCGCCTCCACACCCTGCGAGGCATCTACTACCAGCAGTGCGCCCTCGCACGCGGCGAGGCTGCGCGAGACCTCGTAGGTGAAGTCCACGTGCCCCGGCGTGTCAATCAGGTTGAGCTCGTACTCCTGCCCATTGCGCGCCCGGTAGGTGAGGCGCACGGCGGTCATCTTGATGGTGATGCCCCGCTCGCGCTCCAGGTCCATCTGGTCCAGCACCTGCTCCTGCATCTGGCGGGGGTCAATCGCGCCCGTGAACTCCAGAATGCGGTCGGCAAGGGTGGACTTTCCGTGGTCGATATGCGCGATGATACAGAAGTTTCGGATATGGTCTTGCGGCGCGTGTTGCATCGATGCCTCCTGCACCGATGCGTATTGTATCCGAGAAGAGGGCGAAAAGTCAATGCACGCTGCTAAGGTAGCTTCTTCCTGTACGCATCCCGATACAGCCCTATCTTCTCCACAGGTATTGGCTGGAAGCCTATCTTGAACGCGGGCGAATCTTTGCGCAGGCGCACGCCCTTCGGGGTGACTTCCACACCGGCATCGCCCTCCGTAATGTTGTCGCGGATGGTGATGACTTTATCCGTCAGGTTGTCGTACAGGTCTATCCACCGCCCGCCTACGCTGATGTTGCGCACTATCTTGTTGCCCTTTGGCACAGCGGGTTCGTCGTTCAGGATGTTGACCAGCTCCGGGTAGCGTTCGCTCCACGGGGGTTTTTGATAGGGAACCGCCTTCAGTCGGTCCATCAGCGTGCTGTCGCGCCCGTCGAACCAGAAGCTCGCCCAGCCCATCCCCCGCGCGTCAACGTGCACCGACGGCTCGCAATCCACGAAGATGTTGTTCTCTACCGTGTTATCACGTCCACCGCCAATCATCGCCGCACGCCCCGCGCGCACGAACAGGTTGCCGAAGATGGTGGTACCACAGGTGCAGTCGTCCAGATATACCGCCATCACATCCACAAACGTCTCCGCCTGCAGGGATTTACCCAGGTCGTGGAAATAGTTGTAGCGGATGATGGTGCCGCGCTGGGTGAGGTCACGCCCCATGTAGAACGCGCCTGCGTCGCCCGTCTCGGTGCATACATGGTGGATTTCGTTGAACTCGATCAGGTGGTCGTTCCCGCCCAGCAAGATGGCGGTGTGGGGTGAGTCATACATCAGGTTATGCGCCACGCGCACACCCACACCCCCTACCAGCACCGCCGGACGGTAGGTGCGGCTCCAGCGGTTGAAGCGTGCAAACAGGCAGTTCAACACCTCGTGCTTGCAAGGGGTGAGGGTGTTGCGGTCGCCACCGGAGACCTGCACACCGCCATCGCCCAAATCCATAAAATCGCAGGAGACCACTTTGTGTTCGCTCCCGCCCTCGATGATGACGCCCACCGTGCCGACGTTGCGGAAGTTGCACCCCGCAATCGCCACGCGACTGCCTCCACGCACTTCCACCCCCGTGCCGCGGCACACCTCAAAGGCGACGCCCTGAATCTTCACGTGCGACACACCCTGCAGGGTGGCCAGAGGTGTCTCGGTGAGCGATACCATCGCCTCGCCCTTGCCTTCATCGGGCGGATAAAAGAAGAGCATACCCGTGTCGCGGTCGAGGTACCATTCACCGGGCGCGTCCAGTTCCTCCAGCAGGTTCAGCACACGGAACCGCTTGCCGGGTGTATAGCCATATACGCCGTGCGGCTCGACGGTGACTATTTCGCCCTTGTCGGGGTCTATAGAGGCAACCTTCTCGTAGCTGTCCGCCCAGTCCCACGTCCAGTAGCCGTGTACCCACACGTCCTTCGCCTCTGCCCAGCGTTTCAGACGCGGCTCATCGCAGGTGAAGCGTCCTCCCTGCTGACCTGCGGGAGCGGTAGCGATTTTCAGCCAGCCCTCATTGGGGTAGCGGGCAAGAGGCATCGGCTTGCCGTTGTAGAACAGCTCCAGCCCGGCAGGGATGGTGGCGGATAGCCCAAAACCCCTGCGTCGCATCTGCCCGAAGTCGATGATGCCATGCGCTTTCAGGTCAACGCACACCACCTTGCCCCGCGCCTCGGGTGGCAGCCTGCGCAACACGGTTTCATCGGTTACCGGTTTCCACCCATTCACACTCTTTCCGCCCACAATGCGTACCTTCTCGTTGCGATACGCGCCGTAGATGATGGGCGACTCGGCGGTTCCGCCATCTTCGACGGTTAGCGCGAAAGGTTGCTGGCGGAAATAGGTTCCCCCACGCAGCCACACGGTCACGCCGCCTCTGGGCAGCCTGCCCTGTCGCTTCAAATCGCGGATAGCATCACGCGCTCGTTCCAATGTGGCGAAGGGTCCATCTGTGCGCTGGCGGTTCGGAGCAGGCAGTGTACCTGACCATGCGTCATTGCCCCGAGGTGAGACGTAGATGTTCATCGGTTTCGCTCCTGCAGGCAAAAGGATGGAAAACAAGAGACACCCGACGCCGACGTACCGGAATACACAGCCCACCGTATCTTCCTCCTTAACCCTGCGATTACAGGTCAATGTTGCGGAAGGCTACCACCCCATCTGCGCCGACATCTGCTCCAGAAACTGGCGCGATTCGATGTACGCCTTCTCGATATCGGGCACGTTGCCGATATCGATAGCCACGTATCCGTCGTAGCCATGCTTCTTGAGGGCGGTGAACACCCCTTCCCAGTCTATCGTGCCCTTGCCGAGCGCGAGGTGCTCGTTAGTGCGCCCGTCGTTGTCCGAGACGTGCACGTAGAAGATGCGCTTGCCCAGCTTCTCCACCGACAGGGGCAATATCTCCTTTTGCGCGTTCTGGTGACCGGTATCCAGCACCATGCCGAAGTTGTCACTGCCCACATGCTCCCACAGGCGCAGGAAGGCATCGGTGTTGCTGACCAGCTCGCCCACGCGCGGCTCCAGGCAGAACTTCAGCCCCGCATCCTTCGCCCGCTCGGCGCAGAAGCGGAAGCTGTCCACCATCGCCGACCACAGGTCGTCCCAGCGGAAGCTCGGGTCTATCTTGACCTTAAACTGTTTGCCGAACTTGATGGCTTCCTTGTAGGGCGCATCGCCCACAAACTCCAGTGGTGGGGTGAAGCTGTCGGTCTGGATGGTATCACAGCCGAAGTAATTCGCCAGCTCAATACCGACAAGGTACAGGTCTTTCGCCTTCCGGCGTCTGGCTTCGTCCATCGACACGATGTCGGGCAGCACAGGACAGAAGTTAATCACCTTCAGCCCCAGGTTCTCGCAGTGCGCTTTGAGGTCGGCTCGGTGTTTGTACACCTCCATCAGGTTCTCCTCGCGCACGCCTTCCAGCTCCACACTGGTGAAACCCATCTCGCGCATCTCGCCCAGCACCTTAAAAGTGTCCTCCAGGCTGGGCGGGTAGCCGTATTTGGAAATGGCGTATAGCCAGCAGCAGCTGATTTTCATGCTTATCCTCCTCTTGCAAAAACGGGGGCAACCACAATGGATTGCCCCTACAGCAACGTTGGCAACAGGTTCGATCTCAGAAACGCTTCTGCGTATCGGGTTCCTCGCGCGTATCCTCGCGCCTTCGCCAGCCCCTCGATGTACTCCATGATGCCGGGTAACACCGCAAACTGGCTTTGCTGGGTCTGCATCGCCTCCAGCTTTTTAGGGAACGTGTCGGTGATGTCTATCAGCAGGGAGGGATGCGTGAACAGCTCCAGCACCTCGTAATAATACAGCTCTGGCGTGTACCACGGCTCGCCGAAGTCCACCAGCACATGTTCGGAGGCTTTCCAGCGGGCTTCGTCGGTAAGCGCACAGATGGCGCGGTGGTCGCGGTGCTTGTCCTCGTTCCAGTGGGTGAGGATGACATCGGGGCGGTAATGACGGATGAGACGCACGCATTCTTGATACGTCTCGCGGTCGTTCACCACGCCCTGCGTGGGTTTGCCCAATATCACGCGCTCGGTGATGCCCAGCACCCTGTCGCAGGCTTCCGCTTCCGCCCGACGCACCTCGGCGATTTTCTCCTTCATTTCGGGGGTACTGTAACCTGTCTCCCCCGCACAAAAAGTGACCACAAACACCTGCCTGCCCATCGCCGAGAGACGGGCAATCGTGCCGCCACAGCCGATAATCTCGTCGTCAGGGTGTGCTGCAAATACCAGCACTCGTTGCCAGCGGTCTATCATCCTCTTCTCCTACAGATTGCGCTGCCACTCGCGCATCACCGCTTCCGTATCCTTCATCCAGCGGTAGTCGGGTGCGTCGTTGGGGATGAGGTCACGGCTTTCACCTGCCAGCGTCCACAGGTAGTACACGCGCGTGCCGGGCGCGGCGGCGATGGGATGGTAACCTCGGCGAATCAACAACACCGAGTTCTCGCGGATGGGTAACACTTCGTCTACATCGCCCTCGGCGGTGTAGAGGCGCGCCACCCCAAAGCTGTTCGCGGGTTGCACCTTGAAAAAGTACACCTCCTCCTGCTTGCTCTCGTAGGGAGGGTTATGCACGTCGTGTTTGTGAGGAGGCCAGCTCGACCAGTTGCCCGGCGGGTTGATGGTCTCACCCACTACCAGACGCGAGGCGGGTATGCGTTTGTCCACAATGTCTTTCACATCGCGCCGCCAGTTCCACACGCCCACATCACGCACGTTCACCTCCTCGGGCTTTATCAGCTTGGGGAGGGCGTCCGCTGCCACGTGTGTTTTGCTGATGGCTACCTCCGCCTCGTCCAGCACCTCTATCTTTACCTGCGTTTCGTTCGGGGCGTAGAGGCTCCAGGCGTTGCCGTCGAACACGCTGCGCCGCCCACCGACGACGGAATAGTCCTCGCCGTTTACCCACAGGTGGCATCTGCCCGTCAGGAACACCAGCACCGCCTCACGGTCCCCCGTGTTACAGGTATAGGTATCGCCTTTTTTCCCCTTGAAGACGCCGAATTCGATATACTGCATCTCGCCCGGCTCCACCAGCGAGTTGTAGCCGTACTGTAAGCTCACCTGTTTGATCATCCGTCGTCCCTCTCACGCGAATAGACTGACGTGTTGATTCGAGGTGGCCGGGAAGATTCCTGCGACAGGCTTGCTCAGTGGAGGGATGCGCTCCGTCGCATCCATGAAACCTTGTGATCACGACGGAGCGTGACCCTCCAGCGAGAACAATCGGTCTTTGTACCGTTGCGCAAGCGCACGCCTACCTGTTCGCAGGTATAATCGGCTTAGCAGGTTTCTCCAGCGCGCGCCGTACTGTTTCCTCAAGCACCTTCTCGGTGTTCTGCGGATCGTAGCCTTCCAGTCGCAGGGCAATCACGCCGTCCTTGTCAATCACGACAAGCGTCGGCAGGTTGCGAATCTGGTAGGACTGCTTGGCTTCCCCGCTGGTGTCGGCAGCGATGGGATAGGTAACGCCCATCTCCTTCGCAAACCGCACCACTTTGTCGTAGTCGTCAATGTCTACCGCCACGCCGATCACGGTCACCTCCTGGCCTTTGTACCGCTTGTAAAACTCTTCCATCCTGGGCATGGTGTAACGACAGGGGGCACACCACGTTGCCCAGAAATCCAGCACAATCACATCGCCATGATAGGAAGAGAGAGACCTCTGTAAGCCATCTTCCGTGAACCGGAGTACCACATCGGGAGCGGTCTGCCCCGCACCGACCGGTTCGCCGGGCAAGAAGGCGTAGAGGATAAGGGCTACTACGACAGCCCCGACAGCGTAAGCAAATAGCCGGCGCATAGTTACCTCCCTATCAACGACATCATCCGCTGGATTCTTACGCTTGAGGGGTTCTACACGTGTTCCCGCAACGCCTTCCGCGCCACCAGAAGGAGCACCAGCCTGATTCTGCGAAAAAGGGACACTGGTACGCACGGATGAGACCAATCGGCACGGTTTATTCCACTGTGTGCATCCGTTGCATCCGTGTTCATCTGTGGGCTATTCACGCTTCAGAGCATTTTCGAGGTGGTGAAAGATGAGGCGCGAATGCGGTTGCTCCGGGAATTGCGGAGGCGACCTGAACCGACGGGAGTTTCTACAAATCCTGCTGGTGGGCGCAGCGGGCACCATGTTTGCATGCGCTCTGCCCTCTGACGATGAAGAGGAGAAACCGGCGGTGTGGCAGGTTTCCAGAAGCGAGCTACCTCCCGTACGTTTGCCCCGCATTGGTGTAACACAGACACCGCGCACTTATCGCGGACAGAATCTGGAATACGTGCTGATGCCTATCGGCGGAATCGGCACGGGCACGGTGTGGCTGGACGGACAGGGGCGACTGGCGGTGTGGCAGGTTTTCAACAACCTCACCGAAGAGTCTCTGCCCCACGTGCATTTCGCTCTGCGCACAGGAGGCGATCTCTACCTGCTGGAGAGCCTCGACGGGGCAGAGGTGCCCACCTTGCCCGTGGTCTCCTTCGAAGGAGGCTACCCGATTGCGCGACTGCATTACGATACCGCCACCCTGCCTGTGGAGCTCACCCTCGAAGCGTTCAACCCGCTCATCCCGCTGGACACGTTCCATTCGTCGCTTCCCTGCGCCATCTTCCGGTGGACGGTGCACAACCGCTCGAAGCAGGCGGTGGAACTGAGCCTGCTGTTTACCCTGCCGCAGTCGGGACAGTGGGGCAACGCGCTGGAGGCAACACCGGGCTTCGAGCGCTACCTCAGCTCCGTACCCATGCTGGCGCCGGGCGCTCACACTCTGCGCGACCGCCACACGAAGCAGGACATCTCCCCTGCGCCTCTGTACCACCTGCTCCTGCAGCAGCCAGAGTCTCGCGTACTGCGGATGGCAGCGGAAGCGGTAAGTACGCTGGAGCGCGGAGGCGTCGTGCTGATAACTCGTCCTACTTCCCGATTCTGGCAGGAGTGGAAACCCAATTGGGAGGTACTTGAGGACTTCGAGGGTGACAGCTACGGCAACTGGACGGTGGAGGGCACCGCATTCGGAGATAGACCACATACCGGAACCTCCCCCGGACAACAGCCGGTCAGCGGCTTCTGGGGGAAGGGGCTGGTGAATACCTACCTGCCGAACGACGAGCCACAGGGCACGCTCACTTCGCCACCTTTCCTCATCCGCAAGCGCTACATCGGTTTCCTGATAGGTGGAGGCAATCATCCCGGCGAGACGTGCATCAACCTGTTGGTAGATGGAAAGGTAGTGCGCACCGCTACCGGACGCAATAACGAGCGGCTGGAGCCTCATGAGTGGGAGGTTTCCGAGTTTCTCGGCAAGCGGGCGCAGATACAGATTGTGGACAGGCACTCTGGCGGATGGGGGCACATTAATATCGACCACATCGTCCTCTCCGACGCGTCGCCGGTAGCGTTGTTCTCGGCGGTAGAGGCGATACCGAAACTGCATGACGCGCTACCGTTGAAAGCGAAGGCGATACGCGAGGTGAACCTGATGGAAGGTGACCTCACCCCCCGGTGGACGCCACAGGGCAAACAGATGTTCGCCGACCTGGATATGAAGGACTGGCGTGTTCGGTATTATCTCCGGCTGGAGGGCTTCGAACCGGGCGACTGGCAGGTATGGGCACAGATGTCCAACGGCGACCCGCTGATACTGATGCGTCAGCATGGACGAGGCAAGGTAATCCTGGTGCTTTCCTCCTCCCTGCCGGAGCTGCCCACCTCGTGGAGCGAGCGGATGTTTGTCGCTGCGCTCGGTCTTCAGGATACACAGAACCTGCTGCTCCAGCCGGCACATCCACGTGCAGGCAGCATCGCGGTCAAAACGGACGCCCCGCCCGTCCACTCCCGCTGGAACACGCTGTCCGACCTGCGCAAAAGCGGAAACCGAACCGGCCAGCACGGTGCGATAGAGGTACCGCTGAAACTGAAGCCAAAGCAGACGCGCACCGTGCACTTCGTGCTGGGCTGGAGCTACCCGAACGTGGAGCGATTCGGGCACAGAGGCAACCTGTACTACCGCTGGTTCCAGACCGCCCAACAGGTGGCAGACTACGCGCTGCGGAATCTGGACAGACTCTGGGGCTGGACACGCCTGTACCACCAGACCATGTACGAGTCCAACCTGCCCCCGCTGATGCTGGATGCCATCACCTCGCAGGCGGTCATCCTGCGCGGTCCCACTTGCTTCTGGTCCGGGGACGGCTACTTCGGCGGCTTCGAGGGGAGCTACGGCTGTTGCCCGCTCAACTGCACGCACGTATGGAACTACGCACAGACACACGCCCGCCTCTTCCCCGAAATCGGGCGCAACATGCGCGAGAGCGACCTGCTGGTGTATCTGCACCCCAACGGCGAGACCTCGCACCGCCAGCACGCCCCACACAACGCCTTCATCGACGGGCAGTGCGCCACGATATGCGCCGCCTATCGCGAGCACCTTACCTCACCGGATGATAATTTCCTGCGCAAGGTGTGGAGTCGGGTAAAACTGGCAACCGACTGGCTGATTTCCGCCATCGACTCCGATGAGGACGGCGTGCCCTCCGGGCATCAGTGGAATACGTACGACTGCGCGGTATCGGGAGCGACCACCTTTATCGGCTCGCAGTACCTGTGCGCACTGGCAGCAGCGGAACAGATGGCTCTGCGCATGGGCGACAACGCCTCCGCCCGGCGATACCGGCGCATCCGTCTGGCGGGAACGCGCAATCAAGACGCTCAGCTGTGGAACGGCGAGTACTACATCCAGAAGCCCGGCACCCCACCTGCTCACGACTACAACACGGGTTGCCACAGTGACCAGCTGCTGGGGCAGTGGTGGGCGCACCAGCTGGGGCTGGGCTATCTGTATCCGCGCGAAAAGGTGCGTCAGGCACTGCAGGCGATTTATCGCTACAACTTCCGCCGCAACATGTATGGACACAGACAGATACCCCGTCGCTACGTGCTGGACGATGAGGGCGGTCTGCTGATGTGCACATGGCCTCACGGCGGTCGTCCCGACCCCTTCATCATCTACGCCGATGAGGTGTGGACGGGCATCGAGTACGCCACCGCCGGACTGATGCTGTGGGAAGGCATGGTCAACGAGGCGGTGGAGATAGTGAACACCACTCGCGGTCGCTACGACGGACGCCGGCGCGACGGGCTGGACTCCGGTCCGGGCGGTAACCCGTTTAACGAGCTGGAGTGCGGCAAGTTCTACGCCCGTGCGATGAGTTCGTTCGGGCTGTTGCTGGCGGCGCAAGGGCTGATTCTGGACACGCCTGCTGGCGTGCTGGGCTTCGCCCCCCGCTGGCAACCCGAGGACCATCGCAGCTTCTTCATCACGGGCACAGGGTGGGGACTGTTTGCCCAGAAGCGCGGGCGCAATGAACAGCGCGAGCAGATAGACCTGCGCTACGGTTCCCTGCGCTTACGCAAGCTGGTGTTCCAGTTACCGGAAGGCGTAACCCTGCGCTCTGCCAGCGTGCGGATTGGTGGACGCACGGTGCAAACCTCAGCGCAGGTGGAGGGTAACCTGGTCACCGTCCGCTTCGTGCAGGAACAGCACCTGGAGGCTCCGACACGGGTAACGGTGCGTTTGTCATTCTGAGCGTTAGCGAAGCATCTCGTCCTCTTGTCATGCTGAACGAAGTGAAGCATCTTTGAGACTCTTCGCTTGCGCTCAGAATGGGTCGCCAATCTACGCCGCCGCTCCAGCCAGCGGTTCCAGCATCAGCGTCTCGGTCTCGTCGTCGTAGGCGATGAGCTCGCCATAACGCCCCCACTCGATGATAGTGTTAATCTGCTTCTCCGCTTCGGCGGGTGGCAGCTCCAGCTCGATGGCGGCACGCACGAAATCGCGTTTCAGGCTCTGGTTCTCCGCCAGATGCAACATGTTCATCAACCACTGGAAGATAGGCAATCGGCGGATGCGCGTGGAAAAAATCTCTTTGCGCGTCAGGATGCTCGCTTCGCTGAAGGTCTCACCCAACGGGGTAAGCATCACGTCACCCTGCCCCACGCGCACGAAGCCCAGCAGCTCGGCGGTGTCAATCAGGCGCAGCACCAGGTCGGAGTCCGCGCCAAAGTCCTCGGTGAGCTGATAGATGTCGTAAGTGGGCTGCGAGGACTCGGCGAGGTGCTCCAGCAAACCCACCAGGTCGCTAATCTGGATTTGAGGCAGCCAGCGCGTAACACCCGGCTTGCCCGGGGCGGTTCCCATCTCCACCGGCTCGGGCTGCGTCTGCCCGGCGAGAATGGCGTAAATCTGGTCAATCAGCCTCAGAAACTGCGGCGACTTCCGATGTCGCGGCTGAGGCAACTCCACGTTGACCTCGGCGATGACCCGCCCGGGCGACGTGCCCATGATGATAAGGCGGTCCGCCATCTCCGCTGCTTCCTCGATGTTGTGCGTGACCATCAGGATGGTCTTGGTGGGGATTTTGCCGTCCAGCCACAGCTCCAGCAGCTCGCCTCGCAGTGCTTCCGAGCTGAGCACGTCCAGCGCGGAGAAGGGCTCGTCGAGGCACAGCAGCTCCGGCTCTACCGCCATCGCGCGGGCGAAACCCACCTTCTGGCGCATCCCGCCGGACAGCTCGCGCGGGTAGGCGTTCTCAAACCCATCCAGACCCACGCGGTCCAGCAGGTCCAGAGCGCGTGCGGTGCGGATTTTGGGCGGAATCCCCCTTGCCTTCAGCGCAACCTCCACGTTCTCCTGCACGGACAGCCACGGGAAGAGCGCAAAGGTCTGAAATACGATGCTGGCGTGCGGGTTCACTCCTCGCAGTTCCTGCCCGCGATAACGAATGACCCCCTCTGTGGGGCGTTGCAGACCGGTGATGAGGCGCAGCAGTGTGCTCTTGCCGCAGCCCGACGGTCCCAGCAAGCACACAAACTCCCCTTCCCCAATGCTCAGGTTGATGTCCTGAACCGCATAAAACCGCTTCCTGCCGGTGGCGTACACCTGGCTCACATGCTCCAGTTCTACAAGCACCTGCCCGTTGTTCATCTTTCACTCCATCCGATAGCGTGATGCGGCGATTCGATATAACCGTCTCCAGAGCAAGCGGTTCACGAGCACCACCGTCAGAATCATCGTCAGCGTAGACGCCAGCAGCAGCGGGAAGTCACCCTGCGCCGTACTGAAGGCTATCAGGTCTCCCAGGCCGTTAACCCGAAGCGTTTTGCCCCCAAATTCCACATATTCTGCAACAATGCTGGCGTTCCATGCACCACCACTGGCGGTAATCGCGCCGGTGATGAGATACGGGAACAGCGCAGGCAATATCAGTACCCTCCACCTCTGCCAGCGATTCAGCCCCAATAAGGTGACGGTAAACCGCAGCTCCTGCGGGATAGACATGGTACCCGCAATCACATTAAATAGAAGATACCACTGCGTGCCGGTTAACATCAACAGGATGGCTGCCATATTTAGTCCGCCCGGCAGATTCAGCAACATCAGCACGAACACCGGAAACAGAGCGGTAGCGGGAATGGAGGCAGCAATCTGCACCAGTGGCTGTAACCACGCTGCGAGGCGAGCGTTCATGCCGATATACACCCCCAGCGGAACCGTCCAGCCGAACGCGATAGCCAGCGCAACAAACACCCGCAGAGCGGTCATGAACACACCATGCAGGATGGCGAACCACTGCGACAGCTGTACTTGCGCCAGCAGATGCAGAGCGCGCAACGTCCCGTAACCGACCAGCAACAGCACGGTCAGGAAAAACAGCCGCCAGGCGACATCCTCGCGCTGGGGATGCGCGGAGACATGCTCCGGGCGGAACGGCCAGACCCGTAGTGTCCACTCGTCGATTCGCTCCCCGATACGCTCCCAGAGCGCCGATACCCTCTCCGAGAATCTGGAGGAACGCAGCACATCGTAGAACCACGAGCTGGCATGTGTCTCCTGTTCTATCATCTCCAGTTTGAACTTCTCACTCCACGCCACCAGCGGACGCCACACCAGCTGGTCCAGCAGCACAATCACCAGCACCAGCGTGCCCAGTCCCCAGAGGATGGCGGCGACGTTGCCCTGATGAGAAGCCTCGCGCAGATAAGCCCCCAGACCGGGTAGCCGGTAATCACGCTCGCCAACGGTGAATATCTCCGCTGCCATCAGGAAGAACCAGCCACCTGCCCAGCTCATCATGCTGTTCCAGATAAGCCCTATCGCGCCGAAGGGCAGCTCCAGCTTGCGCATCCGCAGCCACCAGTTCAACCGAAACACCTCCGCTGCCTCGCGCAGATGCCTCGGCAAGGTGGTTAAGGATTGATACCAGGAAAAGGTCAGGTTCCACACCTGGCTGGTGAAGATGAGCACGATAGAAGCCAGTTCCGCAGCGAGCCGCTCATGCATGAAAGCGTTCAGTCCCAGCAGCACCACCGGCAGAAAAGACAGGATAGGCACGCTCTGCAGCACGTCCAGCGTGGGCAGCAGAATCTGCTCTGCCCGACGACTGCGTGCCGCCGCGTAGCCGTATACCAGCGTGAACGCCAGTGAGAGCAGGTACGCCGCACCCATCCGCAGCACCGAACGCAGCGCGTAATACGGCAACGCAGAAGGTTCCAGAGTGATACCCGGACCCTTCACCACTTCGGGCGCGCGAAAACCAAAATACACCCCCGTGTAGAGCAACGCCGTGATTGTCAGCAAGACGAAGGCGTCGCTCCACCGAAACTCCCGGGTAGTTTGTTTGAGCTCGTAAATCGGCGATTTCAAGAAGTGCATCGGTAAAGGTTCCTTTTCCAGCGTGGAACAGATGACGCGGATGTGTCACCACCTTATTATACATGGCAGGAAGGGGTGGGAACAAGCAAAGAATCCTCTGTTTGCAGTAAAACTTCATCGTGATGCAACCTTGATATGCCTCCGGGGGTCTTTCCGAAAGGAAAAGATGCGAGCGATATTGCCCATAGCACTCCTCGTCACCACGTTGTGCGCAGCGACCATCTGGGCGCAGCAGTCCGCGCGCACTTCGCCGGCATGGAAGCAACAGTTTCTGCGCGCCCGACAGGTATGGGACAAGGGCGAAACAGACCGCGCGCTGGCTGTGCTGGAGAAAGCATACGCTCTTGCACCCGACAACCTCGCCCGCGCCCAGATTGCCTTCCGCTACGCCGACTGGTCGCACCAGCTGGGCAGATACACCACTGCAAGACGCTGGTACGAACGGTGCCTTGCGCTTGCGCCACCGGGTTCCGACCTGATACGCCGGGCGCGCGAGGGGTTGCACAGTCTGCCCGTCGCTCCTCCCCAGCCTGCGATACCACCCTTTACCACCGTACCGCCGCCGGCTGGCAAGGCGAACCTGCTCACCCCGACCGCTACCGCCTTTCTGGTGTTGCTCTTCGGGCTACTGCTGACGCTGCAGTGGGCAAGCGACTGGAAGCGAGAGGCTTTCTTTGCGCAGGTGATACTGAGCATCCTGTTCGCGGGGGGGATTGCCATGATGCTCCCTTTAGGCATGTTGCTGGCAACGCAACAGCTATACCCCCAGCCCGATAGCTGGATAGCGGGCGTATTAACACTCGGCAGTATCGCCTGCATCGCCTTCGCCGCACGCTCATGGCAACAGGGGCAGTTACTGCGCAACACTCCCCTTACCCGCCTGCGTAGCGCATCGCATGGCTTCCTGAAGGCGCGCGGTATCGCCGAGCCTGCTTTTGGCGTTATCACCAGCCAAGTGGGAGACATCCCCGGCATCTACATCAGCGAACTCTCCGAGCGCTACGTGCGTCGCACGGAACAGTACTACGACTCGCAGAGCAAACGCTGGAAAACGCGCACCGTCTATCGCTGGGAGACCATCTACAGCTCGGCGCAGGGCGTTGACTTCGTACTGGATGACGGCACGGGCAAGGCGGTGGTGGAGGTCAACGGCGCGGAGTTCTACCCAGACCACCTGGCTCTGTTCTACAACTACCGGCCTGTTCGCTCGTTTCCGTGGTTCGCCAGCGTGGGCGACGTGCGCACGCGGGTACATTTCATTCCTCCCAATGCGACGGTGACCGTCTGGGCGAGGTACTACGAGCACGACCTGCCCGGCACCACCCGCGACGAGATGCGCCTGCAGTACGACCGTTTCCATAAATGCATGGTGGTGCTGGAGGGGCAAGAGAGCAAAGTGTATACCACCCGCACGGGCGCAGGGCTTGCGCTGGCGATTATCGGACTGGTGATGTTGCTGGGCGTGATGTTCATTCTGCTGAACCCCGGCGTGGTAACAGACTACATCGAAGGATATTAGGAGGAGAACAAGATGGCAACCGTGTCAACGTTAGCGATTGTGCTGTTCATCATCGGCGGCGTGCTGGTGATATGGGTCATCGCCGCCTACAACAACCTGGTGAACCTGCGCGGGCAAGCACAGCGCGCGTGGGCGAACGTGGATGTGGTGCTCAAACAGCGATGGGACCTCATCCCGAACCTGGTGGAGACGGTGAAAGGCTACGCCCAGCACGAAAAGCAGGTTCTGGAGCGTATCGCCGAACTGCGCGCGGTCGCGCTGGGTGCACAAGACCGCAAAGAGCGCATTCAGGCGGAGCAAGAGGCAACGCGCCTGCTGGGCAACATCATCGTGTGGGGCGAGCAGTACCCGGAACTCAAGGCGAACGAGAACTTCCTGCACCTCCAGCGCACGCTGGCAGACCTGGAGGAACAAATCGCCGACCGACGCGAGCTGTACAACGAAGCGGCGACTAACTACAACGTATACCAGAAGACTTTCCCCGCCGTGCTGGTAGCGCAGAGCGTTTGGGCGGAAGAGATGCCTCTCTTTGAGGCGGCACCGCAGGAAAGGGAGGTACCGAAGGTGCAGTTTTAGATAACCCTAAAAAGGTGTTGACAGATTTAGCTGAAGATAGTAGTATAATGCCATAGGCATCGGGAGGTATGCCGCGTACAGCCGCGCTCAGCATATTCTACCAATCTTCAAGGGAGTGGGGTTTATGCTGGTATATTGCACAGAGGAGTTCAAAAATAGACTCAAGCAGCTTAATCTTGTGGATAAGTTCGCAGAGATCGAGGGGGCGATCCGACAAGCAGAAGCTGTGCCCCGCTTGGTCGATGCTGGACTAGAACCGTACCACGGGATCTGGATAAAGAAATTAGGTGGAGTAGGAACGGTTAGCCAACTTCGGATGCTCAGCTGCGTTATTAATGTAAAGCACCATAGTGCATTGGTGCTTTGCTTTTTTGCTCTGCTCAAAAGATCGGATCAAGAATACGACAAGATTCGGAAAATGCTTGAACAGGGGCGATATTCCCCGCCTGTTTCTGAAGAGGAGGTAGACTCCTGGCTTAACTCTCTACCACACCTCGAAGAAACAGACACTGGACGTCTACCGCCGTTAGAAAGCAGTTACAGGGTCTGGTTTCACCCGCTTGGGGGACTTGCAAAGTCTGCTGACGATGCGGTTTACGAGTCTATTGAGTGGTGCAAAAGATCGCGCGACAACGAGACACAGACATTCTGGCAAGATTACTACAAACTTGTCGGTGACGTGATAGACGATGATACTGCTGGAGAGGAGATTGAAATAGATGGAGCAACCTTGCGCTATCATCGTAGAAACAGACGAGGAATACTTTTCCAAAGGTACGATCTCGAAGGACGCTTGCAGATCTTATTGCTATTACAGACTGCAGCCCATCACAACCATGTCGACGAAGCACGTAGACTGTTAACAACTCTCCAAATTGACAAGATTAGCTCTTGTGATGACATCGCCAGAGTAGCAGGAAGAGCATATCCATACTATATTCTAGCAGACGACCAACTGTGGCACGATATTCAGAATGACCAAACCGCCAATCTTGCCCTGTCAGCAGAGGAAGAAAATCTGCTTTCAGACGCCCTTGCACTTCCTCACCAGTTACCGTTATTTATAAACGGACGAGCAGGCAGTGGCAAGTCGACGATGCTTTACTACCTCTTCGCTCGATATATAGAACGCGCTCTGAGGCTTCATTGCCCGGAGAAGCTCATTTTCCTCACCTACAGCGAGCCGCTGTTGCACATAGCCAAGCAGTCTGTGACCAATGTTTTAATGTCCCAGCTAAGCCGTCAAAGTGTAAAATCGTCAGATAACAAACTTGATGAAGTGATTGAACAATGCTTCTGGCCATTCCAAAAGTTCCTGCTGCAGCTTGTACAGAAGCAGGCAGACGAAGCGAAACGGACAAGCCAAGACCTATTGTTCCCCTCCCACAAGTACGTTGATTTTCGTGAGTTCAAGCAGATCCTCTGTCGCTGTCATCTGCCTGAAGCCAGGCAGTTTTCTCCGGAGACAGTGTGGCATGTCATCCGTACTTACATTAAGGGTTACAAAGTCGATGATTTCCTTTCTCCCGATGAGTACGAGGATATCCCCCGAGATGAACGAACGGTGGACAAAGAAACATACGCTGTAATCTATGATAGAATATGGCATTGGTATCAAAACTTACTCGACAGTGACGGACTCTGGGACGATCAGGATCTCGTGCGTTACGTGCTGTCCCTGAACATAAATGACATGCCTTGGTTTATAGCGATATTTTGCGATGAAGTACAAGACTTTAGTCGCGTAGAGTTCCAGCTGCTTTTCAAACTCTCCATTGCGTCTAGGTTCAATCTGCCTCCTGAAGCTACCAACCTGCCATTTGCTTTCGCTGGCGATCCGTTGCAGACTATTAGCCCTACGGGATTTCGTTGGGAAGCACTGAAAGCGGCGTTTTACAACAACGTCGTAGCTCCGCTTGGTGTCCTCGGAGACCACTACTCGCTTAAGGAGAGAGAACTAGAGTACAACTACCGTTCGACCCCGGAAGTCACCCGCTTCGCCAATTTAGTACAGCTATGGCGCAGTGCAATATTTAATCGCCTTTCGGTCAAGCCGCAGAAGCCGTGGCAAGCTGTTCGTGGCGCCGTTCCCGGCTTATACATTATCGAGCGTGATGTTTCAGCAGCCCAGTTTGCTGAGAGTGCCCAGAAAAAGGAATATACCATCATTGTACCCTGCGAGCTTGGCGGCGAAGAAGATTTTGTGAGGCAAGACGATGTCTTAGGACGACTTGAAGGTATTGCTAATATTTGGAGCCCCTCTGCAGCCAAGGGGCTCGAGTTCCGACAGGTGATAATATACAAATTTGGCGATCACTGTACTGTCGATTTCGAAAACAAGGAGCGCAATGACATTCGTGAAGAGTACTTCTTCAATAAACTTTATGTCGCTGTCACTCGCGCCAGGGAAAGACTTTTCATCGTGGACACCATAGAGGGATATGAAAAGCTGTGGAAGTACTTTACTGAACAAGCATATGGGAACCTGTTACAGAACGAGCAAATTAGGCGAAGATGGAACGAGCATGATGTGCAAACTTTTGCACAGGACATACCTGTCGAGGTAATCCAGGCCGACAAGCCGTTGGAAATCGCTGAGCAGCTGCAAGTGAAAGGTGAACAATCAGACGATGCGCTGTTGTTACTACGCGCTTCCGAATACTACACCCTCGCTGGGGATAGCTTTCACGCAAGCCTCTGCAAGGCCAGGGCACAGCATCTTTTAAGAGACTACGATAGCGCTGGTAAGCTGTATACAGAGATTGGCAAGCATCAGGAAGCTTTCGAAAGCTACTGGCAAGGCAGGTTATGGAGAGAAGCATATAATCTACAATGCCAGTTCTCAGTAGGCAACGACGTACAGCGCGATGTCGTTAATTCAATGGTAACGCAGGGAGAGGTGGATTTCGTAGAGAGGGCTGTGTCATTAATTGATAAGAGTCTTTATAGACTGTCTCAATATCCTGAACACTTGGGTGATTTAGCTGCTCGTTATGTGAAAGCTACTGAATATTTGCTCAGCCATGCCAACTATTCTGCCGAAGAGCCATGGGAAAAGCGAGGGGACTGCGCTATACGCATGGCTGATATGGCTACCATAGACTTTGAAACCCGCAAGGGTTTGCGTACCGTCGCTTTCCTTTGCTTCTATAGGACGCAGAGATGGACTAGCGCAGTCGATGCAGCAGAACGAGCAGGTATTCGCGACGGACGCGAATACTTTGAGGCAAAGGCATATGCTGAGGGGATGCCTGCTGGGCTGCAATGGCTAGCACGTCTCCGCGACGGTGACGAGCGGATACTGAGCGAATGGCAGAAGGCTGGAAAGCCCATGAATAGGGAGTGGGCGAGGTATTTGACCCGTCCTCTGGAAAACGCACGGAAATTTGTCGAACTGACACAAGCCTATGAGGAGCTCGCCGAACCGTATAGAATTCTGGATGTTTTAAACAACGCCATCCTTTCTGGAAAAGTAACCGAAGATGAACTAATAGGTTCGATACGTGCTCTGCAAGAACTGCCCGTCTGGCATTCTAAGGTAGACCTAATAAGTGCAGCCGAGGGTAGATACGCCCAGATCGCGGAGAAGCTGATTGATCTCCTGTCTAATGCAGTGATTGCATCTCCTTCTGACAAGGACGTAGACGAAAACAAACGCAGGCTACGTTTGTCTTACGTAAGGCTAATTAAGAATATGTTGAGTCGTAAGCCTGCTGATACTCAGGCACTCTCACGCCTTTTCAAAGCGTCGTTAGCGCTAGGAGCACGAGACGAGACATCCCGGTCTGCCTACATGCTCCTGCGTCAATACGATGTCTCATCTCAAGAATTCAGCAAGATAGTCTCTGACATTAACGCTGCAAGGCTCTTGGGCCATACAATACAGGTGATGGCAGATGATATAGCAGACAGTGCCGAAGCAGCCGCCAAGCTGCTACATTACGTTCTTACTTATCCAGAGGCTGAACAGACAAAAAGTCTCCGAGTGGTTACTTCAGCTATTGAGACGATGATACAAGGACTCATTGACTCCACACAATGGAAAGTTTACATAAGTGCCAATAATCTGTTTTCCGCATACATAATTCTCCAAGAGAACCACATTGACGCATTGCGTTACCTAGAATCGTTCACAGAACACCAGGATACCGAACTTCGCGACAGCGCTCGCTCATGTTGGTTACAAATGAAGCGGAAACAAATCACGTACCATGAGAGCAGGAGTGAAAACGCTGCAGCGGAAAGGACGAGGCGTGAGCTTGTACGTAGGATGAAAGATTGGGGTATGCTTGTGGAGACAACAGAACCGACCAAGTTGGAGGCTGCACGGTTCTTGTGGTTGGTAGACGGTGATGTAACGTTTGAAGAAGACGATGAGGCTTTCTACACTTCTCTAGGACAGGTTGGGCTTCGCTTGCTCAAAAGGCGAAAGAAGATGATTCTTGTCAACGCTGTTAGCTTTGCTTACTATACTATTGATATGATAGGCGCCACACAGGCGGCAACGAGTCCGATCTGGGAGATCGTGCACATAGAGAGTGAAAAGCGCGGAAGGTATACCATCAAGGTCGGTGATCGCGTTGTAACGGTAACGACACGGCAAAAGCAAGTGCAAACCAAATATACTTAAAATAGCCCCCAGAGAGTAAAAACTCGTCTGCCAAAAGATCTGTATGGTGTTCTTTGCAAACGACTGGAAAACAAGCTGAGCATCTCGTACGCCCTTTTTTGAAATTCGTAGGTCTATCCCGCGATTCCCCCCTGACAAGCAAACCATTGTGTGTTATCTCATAATACTGGGTGTGCAATTGGCAAACTGCAGGCTCCTTGACAAGACGAAGGTGAGGGAGGTTTGCCATGAACACAGGAAGAACTGTGGTTCAACAACTGGTGGAAGGTAGTCTGGAGTCTCTACTGTCCCTTGCCGAGCAAGCGTTGTGGAACGATACTTTGCGCCGACCGGTGATGCGGCAACTTGAAAAGCGTGTGCTGGCGCACGTGCAGGCGAGTGCC
>BEHS01000009.1 GCA_002898895.1 bacterium HR16
CTGGAGCTCGTACTTTGTCTTTTGCCGAGTTGGCATCGACGACATATCAATGCGACAAGGCACGATAACCTATAGCGAAATAATGGAACAACGTGGGGAGCGCACACCGATAGTCATCTGCCGCGAGCATCGCTCTCCATTCGTACTGAACTCGAACGGTGCAGCAACACCATTGGCATGGGCTTATCCAGAGATGCCTGTGGTGGTACTACGCAAAGACGGTAGCATAGACCTAAGCATGAGAGGCGGCATAGGGTTGTATACAAGTACAATACAAGATGCGATGGAACTGTGAGGATTATCAGGAAGCGGGACGAGGGGTTTGTTTACTATGAGCAGAGCGTTAACATGGTTGTTTTTCTGCGTTACATGCGTACTAACAGCGGCTTATTTTTTTGTGTCAGGGAAGGATGTACAGACTCGTCGGTCTCTGGAGGAAAGTTTTGTCGGGTGGTCAACTGAACTGATACCCAGACCTGTAACAGCATCAAAGGGACTGCCTTTGCACCATATTCTGCCCTACCTGCATGGGGTAGACCCGGCTGAGGTAGAACGGCGACCGCTGCTCCTCGTTTATTCCTTTGGTTGCACAGGGTGTGGCGAAGGCTCGGTAGAAGAGTGGGCGCGGCTGCTGGCGCAGGAGAGGGAGGTGGTTGGTGTGATTGTCGTATTGGATGGGAAAGAACGGATAGAAGAACTGAAACGGCGCAAAGGCTGGAGCATACCCGTCGTTGCCGACGATGGCAGTATCGCCCGCATCCTGAACCCCGCTTTCTCTCCACAGGCGTTTGGTTTTGCACGAAGTCGCCTGGTATGGGTTCAGCAGACGCCTGGCGTGCCGGAAGCACGGTTGCGGGAAGATTTTTATCGCGCGCTGAGGTGAACGATGAAGCAGGTACTGGAACGGATATGGTCGCGAGAGGTATTGGCTGTGCTGGCGCTTGTGCTGATACCGCTGGTGGCGTGGCGGTGGGTGTTGTGGCGCGAGCACCAGCATCGGTTGCAGCTTATGGAGAAACAGAAGCAGGAAGCGATAGCATGGGTCCGCAGGATGGAGGCGATAAGGCAAGCGCGGCGCGGTTTCGCGGTGGGCAATCCGTTTCCCCAATTGAACGTGGTGTCGGAAACTTTTGGCAGGATGCCCTTACGAGAGCGAGGCACTGCGGTATTGTTGTGGTTTCCGCTATGGTTTGAGGGCTCAGCAGCATGGAGACCGGAAGAGTGGCAAGTCTGGCGTGAACTGCTTGCGCGCTGTTCCCATCTGGTACTGGTGGGTGTGCTGGTTACCCCCTCCTCCTACGCGCAGTCCAACCAGCACGACCTGCAGCAGCTGTCCCGGCGACTACAGCATCCGCGCATCGGCTTCTGGATGATAGTCAACGACCGGTGGGCGAACGACGACACCGGCGAGCACAACCCCTTTATCCAGAAGCAGGTGATGCTGGTGGACGGCAACGGTATTATCCGCTACACCCGCTTGTTGCGCCGCTCCATGCCGTCGGCAGCGGAGATAAAGCAGATCGAAGAGGAGTATAAAAAGCTGCACGCACTACGGTAGTAGTTCACCACACAAGATTATTTGGATATGAGCGGAGCGGTTCCGTTTGCTACCATTCCTGTAGCCGCGACCTTCAGGTTGCGCGCCTTTGGCGCAGGCTAAAGCCTGCGACTACAACGGTATGTTGATATTGGCAGGAAGGTTCTGTTTTCCTGTCATTCTGAGCGAAGCGAAGAATCTCGTTCTCTCGCTACGCAAAGATGCTTCGCTAACGCTCAGCATGATAGGATTATACAACAGCAGGGTTGTTAGCCAGCGCAGGCTGGCTTCGTCTGAAAAGAAGCGGCTTCAGCCGCAAAGACTTCTCCATCTGGCGAAGTCGGCTCGGCGGGAGCCTCGCCCTCCACGCGCATTCTGGAGGGGCGTGCTCCATCGCGACCGGAATCTGAGCGAAGAATCTCAAAAACCTACAACCCCGCAAACGGGTCGTCGGGGTCGAAGTCCTCGCCGTTGGCGGGGTTAAAGGCGGGACCGGTCAAACCCGTCGGCGTGGTGAGTATCGAAGACGCCACCTTCTTCGGCAGATGCGCCCGAAACCGCTCCAGCACGCGCGAAGGCTCCGGTCGCTCCAGCAGCACGCGATGCATGGCTTCGCTCACGCGGTCTTCGTCGAGTCCGTTGCTGTACGCGGCGAGGTCATCTATTACCGCCTTCACCTGCAGGTACTCCAGCGTGGGGTCCAGTTCGCGCAGGGTCTCCCACACTGCCACGTCGAACGGCTTCTCTTGAGGAGGATAACGGCGGATGCCCTCCGAGCCGCGCAGGAAGCAGGGGCGCGGGAAGCGCACAAAGATGGGTTGCGTGAAATGCGGATGACGCACCAGCACCTCGCCCGGCTCGCACGCCGCCAGCTTCTCCTTCACCGCCTGTCCGAACACGCTGTAGCCCGGTTGCGCCAGCTCCTCCATCTCGATGCGCCCGTACAGGCTGGTGGCGCAGTTGCCTGCCACGCGCCGCTCCACCTGCGAACGGAACTGCTGTGCCCCGAACAACACCAGCCCCAGGTAACGCCCGCGCTCGGTGATGTCCAGCAGGGTGCGCAGCATGTAGGTCTCCTTGCCGAAGGAAGGCGCATACTTGTTCAGCTCGTCCACCACCACAATCAGGTGGTCTACACCCAGCCGATGGCTCTCCATGCGTTTGCGCAGCTCGGCGATGACGCGCGTGATGATGAGGTCCTGCTCCTCCTGTTCCAGCTGCGATACATCAATGACGTACACGGTGCGGTCCTCGAAGCGTTCAGGCAGGTCGGAGATGAAGCCGCTTTCGCCAATCAGCCCCCGGTAGCGTGTGGTGAGGTTACTCAGGCGGTTGTACACTTTGCGGATGGTGGGGTAGGCGTGCGAACGCCACGCCTCGCGTCCGCGCTTTTCAGCAATGCGCAGCACCGTATCCAGCCACGCGCTCAGCTCGGCGAAGTTGGTCACGGGCATCATGGCAGGCGCCCCTGCCTGTTGTTCTTCTTGATCAAATTCAAACTTGCCCGGGTCTACCGCACGCTGTTTGATGAACTGCAAGAAAGCGTCTGCCTTCACGTCGATATCGTCGCGGTTCAGCATCACTTCGGTATAGTCCAGCACCTCTTTCAAGCCCCAGTGCAGAGGCAACACGTTGTAGCGCAGGTCGGGATGCGAGCGCAGGGTGTTCAGGTTCACGCGGTCCTGCTTGAAGGGGGCGTAGTACACTACCCTCTCAAACGGCTTGGGCACTACGCCGAGCACGTCGTACATGCGCCGGTCCTGCTCCGTCAGGAAGCCGTCCTCTGGAGGCAGGTCGATGAATAGCAGGTCACCCCCCTTCACGTTGAACAGCAACGCCGCCACGCTCTCGTCGCCGGGCAGTTTCTGGAAGATAGCCTGGAGTAAGAACATAATCGCGCTGGTCTTGGCGGCTAAGCCTGAAGTGCCGGTGACGTTGAGGTGCCCCGCGTCGGGACCGAGCAGGAAACGGCTGTCCAGCGTGATGGGTGAGAGCGTCTCGCCGTTGCGGTACACTCCTGCCGGAATGGCGTAGGGGGTGAAGGCGTCCATGCGCAGCGCCATGCGCACATCCAGCTCATCCGCCAGGTACACGGGCGCAATCGGTGGTGGTTGCACCGGTTCTTCCGGCTGCTGGCGCAGTACCGAGGCGACGTACAGGTGCATCTCCGGGCGCAGGGTGGGCGACTCCGCCTCCGCCACGCCGTCCGAGCCGATGTAGTCGTAAATGGGCGTTTCGAGGTCGTTGTAGCCGAAGCCTTCGGTAACCACGCCCCACACGGTGCGCGATTCGCCCCGCACTACTACTATCGTGCCGATGCCCACCGGCGCGTCGGGCGTGCACCAGAAGTTGAAGGTGAAGGCGGTGTTGGGCTTGCGTTCCGTGCCCACCACACGTCCTATCGGTTTGTCAGTTGCTGGTGTGCTCATGGTTGCACCTCGCCTGGCTGGACTGTTGTCATGTAGAAATTTCTCTATGTTTCGGAGATTTCCTGCTATGCACTGACCTCGCCTTTATGGTAACATGAAAGCGTACACCTTGTGAAGGCAGGTGAGGCGTATGGTTATCCTCTCTCCGGAGGTGGAGAAGGAGCTGCGAGAGGAAGAGCGCATCTATCCAGGGAGCGACGACAAGCCGATGGCAGACAACACGAAGCAGCTGCGCTGGATTGTGACTATCTACACGGGGCTGGCAGGCATGTTCAAGGATGATCCCAACGTGTTCGTGGCAGCGGACCTGTTGTGGTACCCCGAATACGGACATCCCGAAATCCGTGTTGCGCCCGATGTGCTGGTAGTGTTTGGTAGACCGAAGGGCGACCGTACCGCCTATCGCCAGTGGCGCGAGGAGAATACGCCGGTACACGTGGTGTTCGAGATTATGTCGCCCAGCAACCGGTTCCATGAGATGATGGACAAGTTGGCATTCTACGACAAGTACGGCGTGGAGGAATATTACCTGTATGACCCCGACCGCGGTGCACTGGACGGCTGGATACGTCGCGAAGGGCGGCTACAGCCCATCGAGCAGCTGGAAGGATGGGTTAGCCCGCGTTTAGGTATCCGGTTCGGTCTGGACGAGGATGGACAGCTGATACTGGTGCGCCCCGACGGGCAGAGGTTCCTCTCACCGGAGGAGATCGAGGCACAGCGCGAGGAGGCATTACGTAGAGCAGAGGAGGAAAGACAGCGAGCTGAACAGGAACGGCAACGCGCCGAGCGATTGGCTGCGCGCCTGCGCGAGCTGGGTGTCGAGGACGTCGATATCCAGTGATACCTACACCATCTGCGCCAGAGCCTCCAGCTGTGCAGTGCTGGGAGCAAGCGCACGCAGGTACTGTTCGCAGTCGCGCATTGGGTAGAGCAGACGGTCATAGCGAGTGTCAGGCACGCTCAGCGGTACCCGGTCCTCCATCAGCCAGGCGGAGAGGGCGTCCACATGTGCCAGCAGGCTCTCTGCAGCGGGTATCTCCACCCGCAGCAACCCGTACAGCAGACTGCCTTTTGTGGGGTCGTGCAGGCGCAGGAACCATGAGTATACCGCCGGTTGCCCCGCGCGCGTAATGGCGAACACACTGCTTCTCTCCCCCTTGTGCAAGCCGTACACCGCCTGCATCTGTTCCGGGCTCAGGGCACGCTCTACGCCTGTGCTGGTTTTCGCCAGCCCGATGAGGTGTGCGTCGGGCATTGTGCTGGCGAGTTCGGCGATGCCTCCATCCACCACCAGCCAATCGTCCGAACCCTGTTGGCGCAGCCAGTGTAACCACTGTTGCGCCAGTTCACGTTCCAGCAGCTCGCGGTCGTTGGAGATGCGGTTAGAAGCCTGTTGAATCAGCGCGGGGTGAGAGGGCAGAGGGTCACCGGGTTCGGTATCGCGCAGGGAGATGCCGTGTTGGCGAAGTCCCTCCACGTCCACGTAGCGCAGGGGGGCGTACAGGGCATCGCGCTGTTGCAGGGGAGAGCCATCCTGCAGGCAGCACATTCGCCTGTCCACCCGTGAGCGCACCACCGCCGACAGGTAGGCGTAGAAAACCGGCACCACGCCCTCGTAGTACAGGATGCGCTGGCGCTGGATGCCGTCCAGAAAGTGCCGGAGGGCGTTGGACTGGGAGACAGGGCGCACGGGCACTGCCTGCATCGTGGCGTGCTCAACCACCTTGAGGCTTGCCACGGAGTCCTCCACAGGTGACTGTTGCGCCTGGGCAAGCAGTTCTATCTGCTCTGCCTGCGTCGGTGCCGAGCGCAGGCGAGAGTGATTTTGCCGAAGATAACGGCGTAGGCGGTCTAAGGTGGTTGTTGGCGATGCCACCATCACAGTTCACCTCGTCATGAAGTACTCTCTGCTGCGCCCTGTTGTTTCTATAGACGCAGCAGAGGCAAGAATGTTTCACTTTATTTCGTCAAAAGTGACATAAAAGTGAACCGTTAGACTTGTTGACATCTATAAAACAGCTGGAACCGTGTTTTTACTTGCATCGGCAGGATACATTCTGTGGCGCCTCGTATTTACTATACACCAGAACGAGGAGGCACTGCTATGGCACAAACGAAGATTGGCTATGACGACACTCCGTTCCTGCCGGGTACGCAATGGCGCGTGCATGACGGCAGCCGTCCCCAGCCGCGGGTGGTTACCCCCGGAACCTGCAGCACGCAGGAGAAGCCCGGTGAACCGCCATCCGATGCGGTCATCCTGTTCGACGGCACCAGCCTTGCCGGGTGGGAATCGGTCAGCGGTGGAAAGGCGCGATGGAAGGTAGAAAACGGCTATATGGAAGTCGTGCCCGGTACGGGTGATATTCAGACTAAAGAGCACTTCGGCGATTGTCAACTGCATCTCGAGTGGGCTGCGCCATCGGTAGTAAAAGGCGAGGGACAGGGGCGCGGTAACAGCGGTGTGTTCCTGATGGGGCGATACGAGATTCAGGTGCTGGACTGCTATGACAATATCACCTATCCCGACGGAACCACCGCCGCCATCTACGGGCAGTATCCGCCGCTGGTGAACGCCTGTCGCAAGCCCGGCGAGTGGCAGACGTACGACATCATCTGGCTTGCCCCGCGCTTCGACGGCGAAAAATTGGTCCGTCCCGCGATTGTGACCGTGTTGCACAACGGTGTGGTGGTGCATCATGCTACCGAGCTGATGGGGGCGACACAGCATCGCGTTCTGCCGTCGTATACGCCCCATCCGCCGGTGGGACCGTTACACCTGCAGGACCACGGCGACCTGGTGCGCTACCGCAACATCTGGTACCGCCCGCTGAAGGGATACGACGAGCCGTAGCTGCGGGCGCGCTTGCTCTACAGGGGGCGAGGCTTCTGCCAAGCCATGAGGATGTTCCCCCTGGCCTCCCCCGTGGACTGGGGAGGAACTGCTTCCGCCCCGCTCGCGGGGAGGGCTGGGGTGGGGGTAAGTCGGCTTGCCGAAAGCCTCGCCCTCTAGATGGTCATGCGTCCTGTAGGCGAATCCTATTCCTGCAACTCTGATGGAATCCACACAGGCAGGTGTTTCACAGCATCACGTGCTTCTTGCGAAATGGGCACTCCCCACGTGTCAAAGAACGGCGCGAGATTTCTTCCGACCGCTCGTGATAGCCGCATCATCCACTGGTCGCGTTTCTGGGCGTCGGTGTGAGGACGCTCTTCGGGGGGCAGCTGTCGGTATTCCGCAATCACCCTTTTCACCGGCTCCCAGCCGAACTCCTCGATAATCTGGATGTACATCGTCAACGCGAGAAACGGGTCGTTTTTCCACTCCTCAAAGCGCGCTCCCCGTGCGATGTACTCTCTGGCACGCTGTAGCCGCTTCTGACGATCGCGGATGGCGGGGTGTCCCTGATCAAACGGCTGTCCCAGCACTTTGTGGTAGATGTACATCGAGAACAGGTTCACCGTGACCTCGCCGGTACCTTCAAATGTCCAGTCGGGCCTCTGGTGGTTGTGTCCTATCTCATGGAAGTGCCCCCATGAACCTTCGCGGCGCAGGCGGGGCAGGTCTACCACCAGATCCGCTACGTCCATCCACGTCATAATAGGATAGCCGGAATGCATATATCCTGCGGAGATCTGCCGGTCGCACACGTACCGCTCCGGGTAGGGACGCTCCGCAGGGATACCGGCGAGGTCGGCGCAGGCGTCGGCGACGGCGTCCCAGAACTCCAGCAGGCTTTCAGGGTCGTCCAGCGTGCGCACCACCCGCGAAGGCACGCTGAGAATCACCCGCTTACCCTGCAGTTCCGCCCATGGCGCCGGGGCATGGCGGATAGTGCGACGCCATGCGGCAATGTCGGTTTTGCCTCGTACGAAATAGGGGGCTTCTACTGCGCCCCGAATGGTTACTGTCACTGTGCCGAGCGAACATCTCTCCGGCACTTCTATCACTATCGCACCGCCGAACGCGCTCGCGACGCGGGTGACAGCGGATTTCATCGGGAAGCCGAAGCTGATTTCGGGAGCGCGTTCCCACTTCGGGAGATGCCAGAGCGTGTCGGTGTGCACGCCAATGCGTACCGATAACCCTTTATCCGCAGCAGATGGGGGTATCTCTACGGTGATGACCTCCCCCGGAGCGGCGTATAAGCCGGTGCTGTGCCAGCGAGGGATGCGTGTATCAATGGAGATAACGCGGTCCACTCTGGGGGCGTCGGCAGGAACGGTGCCCGGAAAAGTCTGAGCGGAGGGATGGGCTTTCACCTTCTCCGGCGATAAGCGTTTTATCTGCTCTGTCTGCACCGCAATAGCCAGCCGAGCGAGAGGCTCTGTCTGCGTAACCGGTTTTCTCAGGGAGAGCAGCTCATGGGGTACCTGTGCACAGGCTTTCTGCAGCTCGGTGAGGAAGCGCGTTTGTGTCGACGGAACGGTGCGCAACGCCTGCTCCAGTGTCCACTCCGCCTGACGCAGCCGGCTCTGCGCTGTGGGGTCAGAGGACGAAGATAGCTGGCGTAGAGTTTGCAGAGCTGTCAGTGCATGGCACTCCGCCGGCGGCACCAGGTCTGTGCGGTATCCTCCGGGTGAGGTAGTGGACAGGTAGCCGTCCGCCCAGTATACGCCCGCATCCGCCAGAAGCAGGTTGCCGTGGTGGTCGGTAATCTTTTTGCCGGGATTGAGCTGCAACCAGCCCCAGCCAAGGTCCGCCAGCAGCAAGCCCTTTCCACCTCGTGCCCAGCGACGTACCTGCTGGATTTCCTCGGGACGCAGAGACGCAGGGTTGCAACACAGCACCCGCACGGTGCTCAACTGTTTGAGCCAGCCCTCCCCATCCAGCGACTGTGCCTGCACACCCTTTTGTTGAAGAAACGCCAGTAAGTCAGGCTGGCGATAGACGCCGATGCGTGCGTTCGTTTTACCTTCACTCAGCCAGCGAACCGCGTTCAGCAACAGCGTGCCGGTAGCCGCGGTTCGTATAGCCTCTGCCCCGAAGTATCCGGGGTGACCCAGCACAATCGCTCGCGCTTTGCCCCAGCGTACCGCCGCAACTACCGGCTCCACAACGCCTTCACCTGCCTTCGCACATACGACAGGAACGGCACCGGTGGAGGTGAGCACCAGCGGACCCGGAATACCCGGTGCAGCAATCTCTGTAACACCCAGCAAAAGCTGTGACCGAATGTCTTCCACCGGTGTACTGTAAGCACAGCCGGCAAAGAGCAAATAACACATCAGCAACAATCCGCACCTCATGCTTTCACCTCAATCTCTGTTCAAGACTGGTTTGGCACTGTTAGTCTGTCAAGGCACATCCTTGGGAGGGCGAGGCTCCGTCCGAGCCGTCCTTTTTGGTCGCGATGGAGCGCGACCATCCAATCCAATTGCGGGGAGAGCGAGGCTCCTGCCGAGCCGTACGAAACACCTCGCCTGACCCCCTGTGGACGGGGGAATACCCCCTACTGGCCTCCCCCGTGGACGGGGAGAAACTGCTTCCACCCCGCTCGCGGGGAGGGCTGGGGTAGGGGTAAGTCGGCTTGCCGAAAGCCTCGTCCTCTAGATGGTTTGGCTACTGCTTTTGTGCGGAACCCTTCCCTGAGCGCTTTTCTGATGTCGTTGAGACGCGCCGCTTGCTTGTGGTCGCAGGCAGGGCTGTTGCCGACTCCACAGGCAATGGTTCGACCGGCTCCTGGTCGGGTGGAGGAGAAGCAGGACGTGCCCGGTCTGCTGCCCACATCCTCAGCGCGGTGATATGCTCCCGCATGGTGCGTGACAACGGTACCGTCCGCTTTATCTCCTGCAGAATGGTTTCATCGTCCAACTCTGCGCCCCGGTGGAAGGCGTCGAACAGAGCAGAAATGATAACCTGCTCGATCTCCGCGCCGCTGAAGCCCTCTGCCGCCTCTGCCAGCTTGGTCACGTTGAACTTCTTCGGGTCGCGCCCGCGCTTGCGCAGATGGATGGTGAAAATCTCCTCGCGTTCTTTCTGGCTGGGCAGGTCGATGAAAAAAATCTCGTCGAAACGCCCTTTGCGCAGGAGTTCGGGCGGAAGCGCGCTCACGTCGTTGGCGGTAGCGACCACGAACACGGGTGACTGCTTCTCCTGCAGCCACGTGAGGAAAGAGGCAAACACGCGCGCGGTGGTTCCCCCGTCGGAAAAGCCGGAGGATTGGGAGCCGGCGAAACCCTTTTCCAGCTCGTCAATCCACAGCACCGCGGGCGCAACCGACTCGGCGGTGCGAATCGCGCGACGCATATTCTCCTCCGACGCCCCAACCAGTCCTGCGAAGATGCGCCCAACATCCATGCGCAGCACGGGTAGCTTCCACAGCGAGCCGATAGCGCGCGCTGCCAGACTCTTCCCACATCCCTGCACGCCGATAAGCAGTACCCCTTTGGGCGCAGGCAAGCCGAACCGTTGCGCCTCGTCGGTAAAGGCGCGGGTGCGCTTGCGAATCCAGTCCTTCAGCAGGTCTAGCCCACCCACGTTCTCGAATGCTTCAGTAGCGCGATAGTACTCCAGAATGCCCGACTTGCGGATAATCTGCTCCTTCTCCCACAGCACCACCTCTACATCCAGCCTGCGCTTCTGCACCAGCGAGCGAGCGAACACGTTCTCCGCTTCCGTCAGCGTCAAGCCCGTGGCCGCCTTCAATAGCATCTCTCTCTGCTCCGGGGTGAGCGAAACATCCACGTTGGGGTTGTCCTTCACCGACTCGATTACCCTGTCCAGCATCTCGCCAATCTCTTCCACCGTAGGCAGGGGCACGTCGATTACTGTTATCTCTTTTTCCAGTTCGGGTGGTAACACCAGCACGGGCGCGAGGATAAATATCGAAGTATAAGTTCGCCGCAGCGCCAGACTCAGGTCGCGTAGCCGCCGCCTTACCACACTGTCGTTGAGGGCGGTGTGGAAATCTTTGAGCAGCACCACGGAATGCTGGGGCAGTCGCTCAATGCTTAACAACACCTCTATTGGGCGCAGGGTGGATGAATCCACCTGCCCGGGATGTTCTACCAGTCCTCTGGTGAGGCTCCATGTGTACAGGCGTTTATTGAGTCTGGTGGCAACGTGGCGGAGTTCGTCCTCCACGCGCTGCTCTTCCGATGAAATGAGATAGACAATCGGGTAACGCGCCCGAATCAGCGTCTCCAGCTCCTGACGAAAGGTGTTGTTCATGCCTGCCCTCCTGTTTGTACAATGACCCTCGCACTTGCCTCAGCGGGGGCGGTGTGCCGCGCCAGAGTGAAAAAGACACTCGCGCCGATGAGCGACAGGGTAAGCAAGGTACCGTACAACGCGGGCAGTCCCCAGGCGTCTGCAATCAAACCTGCAACGATGGGCATGGTCGCTGAGGCAAACGATGCTGCCGCCATGAGCAAACCCTGCCCGCTGGCACGCAAGCGCGGTTCCACCCTGTCCGCGATGAACGCCATGGATACCGCCGTGATGATGCTGAAGGTCAGCCCGTGCATAGTCTGGGTCAACAACACCGGCACAGGCGCGCGGAAAACGGTGAGCAGTAGCAGGCGCACCGGCAGGGAGATGAACGCGATAGCCAGCACGCGCGTGCGCCCGATGCGGTCGGATAGCCTGCCCATCAGCACCATGAAGGGCATCTCGAACAGCGCGCTGGTCATGTAAGCCAGGCTGATGAAAGGCTTGGACGCCCCCATCCACTGCAGGTAGAGGCTCAGGTTGGCGGTAGCGGTCATCAGCGCGCCCACGAAACAGAAATGTGCCACGATGTACAGCGCAATGTCGCGCCGACGCAGCAGGTAGAGCACCTCAGTGGCGGACAGACGAGCCGATTCCTCCGCCTCTTCGGGGTTCTCCGGTGCGAGCAGTACCACCAGCGCGGAGAGCGCGAGCAGAAGGGCAACGCTGGAAAACATCCGCGAAGGCTCCAGCAAGGGGGAGTTTTGCCAGAGCACCAGCATCAGCAATATCAGCAGATAGCCGATTGTGCCGAACACGCGCAGCTGTCCGAACGAACCCCCCGTACCTCGATGCCGGAACAGGTCCACCACCAGCGCCATCATCACCGATTGGCTGGACATGATGCATCCGCCAAGCACCGCCGCCAGCAGCAGCGCAACGCCGAAGGAGTATACATACGGAAAAAGCAGATACCCGGCCGCCCCCACGAGCATGGTCCCGGTGATGTATCGCCGCCGCCGGCGCGCCTGGTCCGAGCGCCAGCCCAGCAAGATACTTGCCACCGCGCCGGTCAGTGAGAACACCGATAACACCGCTCCCACCTGTCCATACGAGAAGCCGCGCTCGCGCAGAAACACCGGAAAGAAGGGGTGGGTGAACGCCACCGCAGCGAACAAAAGAAAGTAGTAACCTGCAATACTAACCCTGGCGCGTAACAACATTGCCTCCTTCTCTAGCCATCCTGCACCAAAAGGATACCATTTTTGCGAAATCTTCGCAAATTACTCTTATCATCGCCGTTTCTCCTGGCGATAATCATACTGTGTGAATTCTCACGAAGCTGTTGGGCTTCGTGCAATGGGAGGTTCGGTTCTATGAAGGGTTCTTATGGATGGCGCAACAAGCGTCTGTCTGTTTGGGGCGTGTGCCTCGCTGCGATTGTCCTGACGTTGCTGGCAGGGTGCGGAGGCGGTGGAGGAGGAGGCGGTACCCTCCTCACACTGAGCGGTGACGTGTTCGTACCCGGCGGCACGACGAGACAGGTAGGGGGTAGCAGTCCCCTGGCAAACGCGACGGTCAAAGCGTACGCCTGGCCAAACCTCATCGATGCTATCGCACAGGGTACCACCGACTCTAACGGACACTATGTACTCACGCTTCCCGAAACCGCTGCAGGTAAAGACATCGTGGTTATCGCTACCAAGCAGGTGGGCGATAAGACTGTACGCGTGGCAACGGTCAGTCCCGATGTGCCCGCCGGTGGCAGGAATAACGTGAACATGGATGCGGTGACCACCTTCGCTCTGGAGGAGATAGCGCGCATTCGGGAGCAGGAAGGGCTGAATGACCTATCCCCCGGCGGGGTGGCAACGGTTATGGAGCGCATCCGCGAGCAGTTTGGTAACTGGAACGGCGACCTGACCGCTGTTCTGCCTCCCCAGATTGGCGGTGGATTGCAGGATGAACCCTTGCAGACAATGATACAGAGCATGGTGCAACAATGTAAGGGCGCTCTCAAGGGTTCTACCGGCAACCCCGATGTGGACCGCGCTCGCAGTATGATGCAGACCATGCGCGATATGATGGGCACCGTTGTCGGCAACGGTACAGCTGAGGGGTCGGCTATTAATACCGCCCTGAACATGACCGAGCGCGCGCTGGGTGCCCAGCTGGCAACCGTCGAAGCCTTCGGCGATCGCTTTGGGATTATGATGGAGATGCTGGGGATGCTGGATGGGCAAACGCCAGGCGAATATCGTCTGATTCGCGACCAGTGGGGCTATCTGCAGATACAAAGAGTGGGCGACATCGCAGGCGGAAAGACCTGGAAGGTCACGTCGCAGGTAGAGGGACCTTCCAGCGGATTGGTGCTCACCGTGACCACGGAGCAGCCAATCAATACATACCACTTCGACCCCTCTGCGGGCAAGTACACCATCAGCGCCACGAAATCAGGGGTAAGTTACAGCGCGACGCTGACGTTCACCGCCAACCAGGCGAATCGTACCATGCAGGCTGATGCCTCCATCAATCTGCAGGATAGCGCACTGAGCCAGGCGATTACCTTCAACGGAACTCTGGTGGCTACTTTCGCCCAGCTGCCTTCCGGGGACGCTCCGCCTCAGATTACCAGTGCGACCTTCAACGGTCAATTCAACTCGCAGTTCGGAACCACGCAGGTCACCAACCTGAGGGCAGAGTTTGACCCCGACTCCAGTCAGCAAGACTCGCTCAAGCGCATCACCCTGCAAAGCCTGCAGGCGCAAATCGCCGCCCGACCGTTCTCCATCAGCCTTCAGGGGGTAGACATCCCCTTCATGAAGCTGAACGGCGGCGGGACCGCTCCTACCAGCGTCACGATCAACACACTCCAGATTACCGGTCGCGATGAGAACAACAAGCAGATGAGCCTGACCATTTCTGAGGTGAACGGCACGTTCATCGAGTATCGCGATCCGGTAAACGGCATGGGCAGCGGCGTTATCAAAACCCTGCGGGGCAAGATGACGTTTGCCTCTGACAGGTTGTCGTTAAGCGGCGAGGTGAACGGCACGTGGAACAATCCCGTACCGTTTAAGCAGATTTCCTCTGCCGGACACCAATTGTCCACCTTCCCGGAGGGTACCATCCGCATCAAGGGCAACATGACGCCCGCCATTGGCAAGCCGGCGGCGGTGGACCTCACCATCACCTCCGCGCCAAAAGGCTCTCCGCCAAAGGTGACGGTGAACGCCACCTTCTCCTACGGTAGTGAGAGTATGCAAACAGCCGTGGAGATGATGCTGACAGAAGATGCCGAGGGCGCACATCCCTCGTCGGGAAGCATCACCATGACCCACTCTCCATCGGGGATGAGGGTGAGCGTCACAGGTGTGGAAAAACAGCCGGTGACCGGTTCCATCACGAAGTCGGATGGCACCAAAGTCGCCGACATCGGCGAGGCGATAGAACTGGGCATTCCCGACCTGGGACACGCAGGCATTGTGAAGTACATAGACGGCACGTTCGAGACGTTACAGTCTCTGCTGCCGTAACGACAGGTAATGAACAGGGCACGAGCGAACCAGGTCGCTGTGATGAGGCGAACAGGCTGGACGCTTCGCACGGGCGGTTCGCTCGTGCTCTTTCTTCTGGCGGCACTTCTCTCCGCCGGTGCAGAGCCGGTGATACTGCCGCCACTCTGGACCGAGGATCAGCGGATTCAGCAACTGACCTCTTTGCCGGTTGCCGGTGACGGGCAGCTGGAGGTTGGCTATTACCTGTTGGCGCGTACGAACGTCCGACCGCTCTTGCAAAGTAAGGGGGCAGAACAGCCCTTCGCGGGGGAGCAAGGCTATTACCGCTTTGCCTCACTGAGCGAGATTCGTCTGCGCCTGCCCCGCTGGCAGGTGAGTTATGCTTTCGGCATCGCCGACCGCTTTGAGGGTGATCAGGGAGCGGTGCAGCTCTACCAGGGGGGAGTGAACCTCACACAGCTTCCCACCACCGATACCCCTGTCCATGCCTTACTCAACCGCTCGGCGGTGAACCGCTGGACGGTCGGGCACCTTGTGCCCCTTCGCGACAGGCGTGGCGAAAGCTGGCTTCTCATCGCGGGGAGCCTGTATCTCTCCCGGCGGATTCAACAGGGGACACTGGACGGCAGGTGGCAGAGCGCACAGTTCGACGGCAACCTGCTGCTGGACACCACACGCGGGCTGAACCCTGCCGACACGCGCAGCGCGGGATGGGGGCTTCATCTGGCTGCATCCGCGCCGTTATCCGACAGGTGGCGCATTGGCTTCTGGGGAGAAAACCTGCTGGGGCACATCTGGCAACGCAAGGTACAGCGCATCACGGCTCGTGTTCAAGCCAATGCCATAGTTCCCGACGCCGACGGCTTCCTGCACGCCGCGCCGCTCCTTTCAGGGCGAATCGACGAGGTCTCCGAGACGCTTTCATTGCGGACGCGGTACACATTCGGTCTGGCACACCAGCAGGCGAGGCGAACGTGGCTACTGTTCGCCTCCCACGAGGATGGTTGGCGTTTTGCGCTGGGAGGGGCTGTGGCAAGGGGGTGGCTGCTATGGCATCTGCCCGATGGGGAGGTACACGCTTCATGGAGTGTGGGGCGATGGCAGATACTGATCGGGCTTGCCGATCTGAACCCGTGGCGTACGAAGCACGCTACCCTCAGCCTGCGCTGGTCGGCTCCGCTCGGTCGCTAACACTCTCACCACCGGTAGTATCGATATGGGTCATCGCCTGTCGCCTGGTTTTCCATGTAGTCGGGATGGTAGAAACCTTCGACTATCGACTCTTGCGGCGAGGTGCGAAGCGACGGTTCCGCCAGCCAAATGGTCACGGGCTGGCTCCCTAAGCCACTGAAGTTGAGCCGCGCGTTGTTCTCCGTGCGAGTAGCGATAAATCGAAACCTTACCCGACGCCATGCTGTTGTCAACCTGACCGTTTCCCATAGCCCCACGCCGTTGTAGGACGGTCCCGCCTGCTGCAGGGTGAGGGTAAGCGTATGGGGTCTGTCCGCTTTAGCCCAGAAAGTGACCTCGTACAGCGTGCCTTCTCGAACGGAAAGGTTACGCTGATTCAACTGTACATGCCAGCCTTCTGTACCCGGTCGTGTGACAACAATCTTCACGGCTCTGCCCACCTTACGCAGCGGCGACGGTACCTCGTTCACGACAGCGGCTTCCGCGCGTGCGCCGCCATGCTGTTCCAGAGTCCATCCGGTCAAACCCTTCTCAAACGTATTGTTGACCAGCAGTTCGTTTTCGGAGGGCGCAGGTACCGGCGTGTTCGCGTCGCCCGTGAGATCGAGGCTGCGGTCGTCTATTTCAAAGGTTGCGCCGAGATTCGCCAGCAGCTGAGCCAGCGTTCGGGTCAACCGCCATGCAGAGTATCGCAGGTAAGTTCGTTCGCCGGTGTTAAGCATATCCGGCGTCGCGGCGACGAACAGCGCACTTCCGTTACCAATCTGCACTCGCCCAAGCAATCCGCTCGCGCCGACTTCTCCCTGTCCTCTGCGAAGGAAGATGGGTAAAAGCACATCGGTTCGCAATCGCAAGTCCGAAGGGGATAGCCCACGACATTCGCTCCAGGAGGGCACTTGCAGCGAACCACCGAAGGCGCGTCGCTCCGTACGAAAGCCAAAGGGTAAAGGTTCACCCTCTCTGGGCAGGAAGAGAACCCTGCCACCCCTCTGCATAAACGCGCGTAACCGCGTTTCGTCAACCGACGCTCCTCTACCAACAATGAGCAGAGCAGGTGGCGGCGGAACCTGCCCGGTGCGTCGATAGCGCACGCCAACCAGATGCAGTAACCGCTCGCTTTCCGCGCTGCCCATGAAGAAAGTGGGCAGGCGGGGGCGAGGTGTTGCCTTCGCCGCGTAGAGCAGCAGGCGTCTCATCAGTTCCATCGCTGCAGGGTCGCGTTTGGTGCGCGCTTCCACGTCCAGCGTACACCATACTACCAGACCTTTGCCGTAATGCAGCTCCATGAGTGGCGTGTAGGCAAGGTCGAACTCGCCTTCCAGAACAGGCGTCCAGCCGCTGCGGTGTGGCTTCTCGATGGCGGCACTGCATACACTTCCCTGATTACCCCAGTGCCAGCCGAAAGCGGGGTCGCTACCCGGAAACTCATCCACGCCACCCCAAAATTCCGGCACCAGAGTGCCTTTTCCGTTCCAGTCGCGGAAGTCGGAATTGTCCAGTCCCTGCACCACAGGATGGTCCTTCTGGGAAGGCACGGTGAACATACGCCGACTGACATGATGCGCTACCCGGAAGCCAGCGCTATCGCGCAACCATTCGGGGGACTGGGCGAGGATGATAACCCTGCCACCGTTGGCAAGCACTGCTTTGAGAGAGCCGGGCAACGGACCCTTCTCAAGCGCTCGGCGGCCGATGACCAGTAAGCGAACGTCTGGAGTACCCTTCCAGACCCGCACCGAAACCCCCATTTCTCCAAGCAGTTTCGTGGTGTTCCCTTCCGGGTCCCACACAAAGACGGGCGCCGGCAAGCCCGACGGTCTGGTTGTCGGGTAAACGCGGAAGGTAAAGGTGTCTTCATGTCTTGTTGCCCCAATGCGGGCTATCAGGCGAATCACGCCGTTCGTTACCGTCCTTACTGCGGGTGCTGTGAAGGTGATGGGCACAAAACGCACGGCTGCTGGCGCCAGTTTGCCCTGCTGTTCTCCTGTCGCCAGAACCTTCCGACCCACCGAGATGCTCCAGCGTGCGTGAAAGGATTGCTCTGTGCGGGTGTCGTTTATCAGCACTGCTTGTTTCTTCACCGGTTGACCGTTGAAGAAGTGATGCTCCTTCGCGGTGAAGTTGTCGGTCGCACCGGCAATCCATGCCATTGTGGCCATGTTGCCTTCGATAATCGCTTTGCCTGCAGGGAGAGGATGCCATCCCCCCTCGGCTTGCAGGTAGAACGCCGCCCATCGCGGCAACACGTCGTGGTATACCCCTCTACGCCCTTCCTGTGGTGGGATGTGCACGAGCTGCTCCGCTATCGCATTATCCCGCCGCCAGCACTGGGGCTCCATCTCCCATGGCACCATCCCACCGGAGATGCCCCACGTGCGCCAGCTGCGCCAGGTGTTGCGGATGTATAGTGCCTGCAGTTGCTGAAACGCCGGCAATTCCATGAGCTCACGCGCCCCGTGCCAGCTGGAGTAGCGTTGACCTCCCACCAGTGTGCGGGCGATGCGGTCGCGGTACGCAGCCGTTTCGGTGGAGTACGCCCCGGCGCCGAGGTAGATAGCGGCAAACTCGGTGGCTAACGGTTCCGTGAATATCGCATCTCCGAACCCGTTGCGTCCTCGCAGGAACGTGGCGTGGAATGGCGTGCCGAACTCAATCGCCATGAACGGCAAATCGCCACGGCGCACCCACTCACCGAGCCATTCCTCTCGCTCCTGCAGTGGAATCAGGTTGAGATACATGTTCACCGAATGCAGGTCACCCACGTCGGCGCCCTGGTGGGTGAAAGCTGCACGAGTTGGGTCGTTGCGCTTGATGATGGCGATACCTTCCCGCCCCGCTGTTGCCACCCGGTCGGTGCGCAAGCCGCGTCTGCCAATCAGTTTGGGGTTCTGGTCTTGCGGCATGCCGAACAGGTTCGCTGTGGTAACCCATAGTACGATGGACGGATGGTTGCGAAGGCGTTTCACCTCCTGCAGCATGATCGCCGTCCATTCCTCTTTGCGCTGGTCCCACGTCAGTTGCCCGCTCGAACCGAAGAGGAACGACGACATAGACGGCAACGCTCCTATCACCAGGAAGCCCTTGCGATCGGCGATCTCTGCCCACAGGTGGCGGAAGTTGATTCGCCCGCGCTCACGGTCGTCCCAGGGCCACTGTTCCCCGATATTGAAACCCACCCTCTGGTATCCGTCTATCACACTGTTGATGTACTCTGGACAGCCATTGTAGTCGGTCCACTCGTCAGGGAGACAGATTGGGCGCAGATGAATCTCTTTACCGTTCAGCATAAACCGTCGTCCCTCTATCCAGAACTCCCGAAAGCCGAAGGTCACAGCATATTCATCGTCTATACCTGCCCCTTGCGCTCGTAAGAAGAGAGTATACAGGTGCGGTTGTGTTACGTCCCAGAGGCGAGGGTGCTCCCATTGCCACACCAGTCGCAGTCGTTGCGCCTGCGCAGGGCGAACCATCCTGACGGCTTGAAACTCACGCTCGGTTTGCCCCTGCGCGTTGACCAGCCGGGCGACAAAGCGTACCGAATCCGCGCCTGTTTGCTCAAGCCCTGCCAGCTCCACGTCAACAGCCAGTTCCCGACGACGCACTGAGGGCTGAACAAACACATCGGCAATGCGCGCTCCTCGAGGTCGGCTGTGCAGGAAGACCTCTCCGGTTAACCCGCACGCCCATTGCCATCCTTGAAAATCGTGGCTGGTCTGCCTGCCCGCCAGCAAGTCGCGTACCTGCTGCTCGTCAGGAGTGGCGACTACCAGCAAGCGCAGCTGTGCCTCGTGTCCGGCTTGAACAGCATCCGTGATATCCACTTCACCGCCTGGCCACCGCACCTCTCCGCACCGCCTGCCGTTGACGAAAACCACTGCATCGGTGCACACCCGCTGCAGCTCCAGCACTATTTGACGCCCCTGCCAGCTGCTGGGAACGGACACTGTGCGCTCGTACCAACCCCGGGCGGTTTTATCGGAGAAGGCGTTCCACTGTGCGCCGGTCCCTCGCTGAACCAAACCGGGCAACCGAAAACCTGTCCACTTCCCCGGCACACGAATCTGTCCCCATGCCGTCTGGTCACCGGTTGGTTCGATGATGGCTGGTCCAGTAGCGGGCATGAAGCGCCATGTCCCGTTGAGACACAGACTATCCCGGGTGGACGTAGAGACCGGTTGTGCACATGCTGCAATCATTGCCATACTCAGCCACCAGATGAACAGAAGGTCTTGTGACCTCATCCCTGACCGCCTCCATACGTCCTGTTCAACAGGCAGGTGCCCGTCGCTCCTGACCCTAATTGGGTTCTCGGTAACGCTATGCGCTCCTGCGTGTTCCACACCTTCACAGCATGTGGCTCGGCTTGACGGAAGGCATCCGGTTGCGTTCCGGGGTTTGTGCACGGAAGCATAACTTGTGCTAGAATAGGGGGTGTGGAAATGAACTGGAGGGAGGTTCCAATCGGTACCCGATGATAACCGTAGTTGGCTTGGGGGCGGGAGCCCCTGCTGCGTTGTCTCGACAGGCATGGGAAGCACTGCGTTCCGGGCAACCGGTCTGGTTGCGTACGGCAGTACACCCAACGGTAGATGCCCTGAGAGAGGCTGGCATTCCTTTTCGTTCCTTTGACCCTCTCTATGAGCAGGCGGAAAGCTTCGAAACGCTATATGCGCAGATTGTGGAACAGCTGCTTGTTCTGGCGCAGGAGGGGGATGTTGTATACGCCGTGCCCGGGCATCCGCTGGTTGGGGAAGAGAGCGTGCGCTTGCTTCTGGAAAAGGCGCGTGAACAGGCAGTACCGGTGCGCATCGTCGGCAGTACCGGCTTTCTGGAGCCGACGCTGGAGGCGTTAGGTCTGTGTATTACCGATGGGTTGCAGGTCATCGACGCACTCTGCGCGTCGCGCTTTCTGCCGGACCAGTCGATGCACGTGCTGTACTATCAGGTGTACGACGGCTTCGTCGCATCCGACCTGAAACTACTGCTCATGCGCTACTACCCCGAAGAGCATCCGGTATACGTAGTGCGCGCGGCGGGTGTCGCAGGGGAGCAGCGGGTAGAAACCGTGCCTCTATACCGGCTGGATCGCGTGCCGGTAGACCACCTGACCAGCGTGTACGTACCACCTTTGCCAGCCGATGACCGCCGCGACTTTGCGGGGCTGGTGCATATTGTGGCACGCCTGCGCGGACCCGGCGGGTGTCCGTGGGATAGGGAACAGACGCACGAAACTTTGCGCCCCTACCTGCTGGAAGAGGCGTACGAGGTACTGGACGCCATTAACACAGGCGACGACGCGAAACTGTGTGAGGAATTGGGAGACGTACTGCTACAGGTGGTGCTGCACGCACAACTGGCAAACGAGGACAGCCGATTCGATATTCAGGATGTGGTGCGTCAACAGTGTGAGAAATTGGTACGCCGACATCCGCACGTCTTCGGCGATGTGCAGGTGGCAGATAGCGCAGAGGTATTGCGTAACTGGGAGCGTATTAAGGCGGAAGAGAATAACCACGCACCGAAGCAGTCGGTGATGGACGGGGTGGTGCCGTCGTTGCCTGCGCTCGTGTTCGCTATGGAGGTTTCCAAACGGGCGGTGAAAGTGGGTTTCGAGTGGCCCGACCTGCAGGGTGTGCTGGATAAGTTTCGCGAGGAGCAGGAGGAGCTGGCGGAAGCCATCGCACAGGGTGATAGAGCGCGCATCGAGGCGGAAATCGGTGATTTGTTGTTCACGCTGGTAAACATCGCACGCCACCTGAAGGTAGACGCCGAGCAGGCGCTTCACGCGATGGTTCGCCGCTTCATCGTGCGCTTCCAGCAGATGGAAACGATGGCGCGCGAGCAGGGCAAGCCGCTGGAGCAGCTTACTCTGGAAGAGTGGGATGCCCTTTGGGAAGCGGCGAAGCGCAACTCGGTGCCGGAACGGTAACCTGCGGTGGGTTAGTGGAGTCCAAACAGTACCTTTCCTGCAGAGGGGGTCGAAGATGAAGCGTCTGATGTGGCTGGTTCTGGTCGCTCTGGGAATGGCACTTCCGTCTACAGCTCAAAAGCCTGTTCCAATCTACAAGGCGGTGCAGTGGCAGGTAGTGCCCGAACAGCATGAGGTGGAAACAGGCAAGCCGGTAGTTTTCATTCTGGAAGTGCGCAACGCAGGCGGTGCACCTATTGCACTGCGCTTCCCCTCGGGCAAGCAGTATGACGTGCTGGTGTACAAACAGGGCGAGTGGAGCGAGCGATGGCAATGGAGTAGGGGCAAGTCGTTTACGATGGCGTTTTCTTCCATCCAGCTGAACCCCGGCGAGGTAAAACGGTTTCGCGTGGAGTGGGACCAGAGAGACGACAAGGGCAAACAGGTGCCGCCCGGGTACTATCGTGTGGAGGCGATACTGCCTCTGGTGAACCACCAGGGGAGGCGTGAGGAGTTCAGGGCTTCCGCCGTGTTTCGCATCCGACCGCCAGCACGATACCGCAGCCTGCGCATACGCGACCTGATAAACAACCCCGACCGCTGGGTGGGAGCGCAGGTATTTCTGGAAGGGCGAAATATGGGCTGGCAACCCGACCCGAACTGCCCGGTATGCGCAGGAGGTCCTCCGGTCACTCGCAGTGACTGGGTGCTGCGTGACGACACGGGGTGTATCTACGTGACCGGAAAGTGGGCGCCGGCAAACACGCGAGGACAGGAAGTATTCATAGAAGGTACGCTCCGACGTGGACGTGGCGGGCAAATAGTCATTGAGGCGAAGCAGATACTACCTGCCTCGCCTCGTTAAGGAGTAACAGCTTTCGCTATTTCTTACTTCGGCGTCGTTTGAGCGCGTACAGAGCAATCGGCGCTGCGCCACTGGCGAACAGTGTGAGAGTACCTGCATCCGGCACCGTCGGCGAGCCCTGTGATACTACATTGCCAGGCTGGCGATTAGCTGTACCGCCTCGTCTTCCCAGCGATTGTGCATCCGTCGATCGCCACGCCAGCAGTAGCCCCGCTGCCGCCAAAAGCAAAACCCATCGTTTCATTGATTAGATCCCTCTTCTCCCTTACGTTACCACTATTATATAATGCAAGTTCCGTACCACTCAAGGGCTTTTTTCACGTTTTGTAAGAAAAAAACATTAGTTTTTTTGCCATTTTTGCTGTAAAGCCTGCAAATCGCGGATTTTCACCATCTTCGGTGGTACATCATCCACTCCAGAGCCAGCACAGCCAGCAGTATCCCTGCCAGCCACTGCCACCATTCACGTCGGGCAAGCACCTTTCGCAGACCGGCAGAAGCACCGGTCCCCGTTTGAGATGTGTATGAATGCACTGCCAGTTCCGTCTCCTCGCGCTGCGCCAGATTCACCGCGAACAGGTAGCCGGTCTCCGGGCACCGGTAGAAACCGGTTTGCAGGGTGTCCTCAAAAGGAGCTGCTCCGTCCTGCACGCTTACCTCTGCTGTTTTTCCATCCGGCAGGCGCACGGTGACCTTTTCCCGCTCGCCCGGTACGGGAATGACCGCGAGACCGCCTGCCGGTATCAGCCCACGCTCCGCGCTCTCGGAGGGCGCGGTGAGCCAGCGCAGGGCGTTTAGCATCATCACCGGAAAAGCCACACGCAACGGCAGGTCTGTCGTCGTCACATCAAAGGTGATAAGCAGCCAGCGTTTGTCCGGCTTCTGCAGGGATACCATTACCGCTCCTTCACTTGCTTCCGCCAGCGTCTCCGTTCCCGCCTGGGGCAAGACGGGGGTTGCCTTGCTGAGCCGTACCGACGCGAGGTCCACGTAACGCATTACGGGATGTGTATGGTGCCAGTCCACCACCATGCTGTTCTCTACCGCCTGCAAAGGCACGACCGGCAACCATTGCGGAATAACCCCGATGAGCACCGCGTGGCCGGCAGGAGGTGAAGCAGGCTCTATGTTGTCGTAGACCACCACGTCATACCTGCCGGATTCTTCGGCGGAGGGTGGGGATGTTCTCTTCTCGACGCTCGTGCGCGGGTCCAGGCTCAGAGCGGTTTCCAGAAAGAGGTTGCCCTTGCTCACCAGCAACACCTTCAGCGGGCGCACCGGATGCAGAACCACGTATGCGGTATTGTCGCAGGCGAGAGCGTCGCGCGTGTCCAGCCGAACGCGCAGCTCCTCCGGGTGGTCGGTGGGTATCAGCTGGCGGAACAGCACGGGAGCCTCTGATTTGGGTGGTACGGTAATCTCCTGGGCGTCCGCCAGGTTGTTATCACGCCAGAGCTCAACGGTATAACGTTGCTCCCTCTCGCTGTTATGGTGTATCACCGCGAAGAGGTCAAACCGTCCGGGGGCGTTTTGGTCCTCGCGCAGGTCTATCGCCACGATGCCTGCGTTCTCTGCCCTCGAACCCACCGTGTGGTACTGCAGCCGGGCTCTGCCCGTGTCCACATCGCGTGGTTCGGCAAAGCCGCCGTCGGTGAACACCTCGATAGTCGGAGCAGCGAAGGGGGTGAGAATCGCCGCTGCCAGCGCGAGCGACTCGGCGATGTTTGTGCCGGTTTCGGCAGGTCGTGCGCTTTTGAGCGCACGGAACAGCTCGGAGCGGTTAACCGTCAACCCACACAGCACACGCGGACGTGCTCCCGCCAGCACGATGGCTGCCTGGTCGCCGGGGGGCATCTTTTGAAGATACTCCCGTGCCAGCGCCTTCGCCTGCTCGAAGCGGCTTGGCGAAACGTCGGTCGCCAGCATACTCGCGCTGCCGTCCAGCACCAGCACATGCGCCTCGCCGGAGTACATCCACGCGCGGGTATACGGCTGCGCCACTGCCAGCACCAGCAGCAACGCCGCCAGCAGCTGTAAAACCAGCAGCCAGTGCTTGCGCAACCTCTGCCAGGGCACGTTTGCCTGGAAGTCCTGCAGTACCTGCGTCCAGAGCAGTACAGCAGGAACCTCTACGCGCCGGCGACGCAGGCGCAGGATATACAGCGCGAGAATCGCACCGCCAACAGGCAAAAACCAGAGCAGGTTCCACGCGGCAAGAAACCTCATGCCAGCACACCTCTCATGCGCATCTCGCGCAGCACGAAGGTCTCCAGCGGTTGCGAAGTGTCCGCCAGCAGGTAGTTGCCACCGAAGTGCCCGCAAAGGGCAGAGGCATCGTCGCGGAGCTGCTGCAGCGCACGCTGGTACAGGCTCAGCGCAGACGCGGAGAGGCTTACCTCGCGTGTTTCGCCCGTCTCGCTGTCCACCAGCAGCAGGTCGCCCATCAGGTCGGGGCGCAACTCCTGGGGACTGAGGGTGTGGATGAGGGTCAGCTCATGGCGGCGGGCAAGAAGCGTACGCAAGGCGTCTTGCCAGTGTTCGTCCATCAAGTCGGTCAGCAGGTACACCGCTCCTCGATGCTTCCAGCCGTTCGCTACCTGACGCGCCGATTCAGCGAGCACGGTGCTTCGTGCATCAGGGGGACTACCCAAAAAGCGCAACAGAGGGATCAGCGACTGCTTGCCTCGCACGGGGCGCATCCAGATGACTTTCCCGTCTGCTATCAGCCCTGCGCCCACGCGGTGAAAGCGACACAGCGCGATGTGGCCAATTGCCGCCGCCACCTGCAGGGCGAACAGCAGTTTTGTCGGCTGCCCGAAACGCATCGAGCGACTGCAGTCCACCAGCAGCAGCACATAAACATCTTCTTCTTCCACGTACTGCTTCAGGTACAGGCGGTCCAGCCTGCCGTACGCTTTCCAGTCTACATAGCGCAGGTCGTCGCCGGGGGAGTATTCGCGGAAGTCGGCAAACTCCACACTGTAGCCACGTTTGGGCGAACGATGTTCCCCCTTCCACTGCCCCGGCAGAGGTCGCCGAACCAGCAGTTGCAACCGCTGGAGGCGTTGCAGGAACGACGCCTCCAGCAAAGGGTTTTCGGAAACGGGGGTCATTTGCGCTTGGCAAGAGCCTTTTTCACGGTCGCTTCGAACTGTGCAAAGGTGTGATCGCCCAGCAGCTTCGCGAAGGGCTTGCCGTTGCGGTCGTACACCACCGTGTATGGAATCGCGCCGGGCCAGTCGCGGTCTACGGCGTTGATAAATTTCTCGGAGTCGCCCGGCTTCTTGATGAACGCGGGCATTTTCGCTTTCTGCTGGCGCAGGAACTCCGCCACCTTTGCCTCATCCTCCACATCATCCACCGAAACGACGATAACGTCCACTCCCCGGTTGCGGTATTTATCATAGAGCTTCACCAGGCCGGGAAACTCCTGGCGGCAGGGTGGACACCACGTTGCCCACAGGTTCAGCACGACCACCTTCCCCTTGCGCTTCGCCAGCTCCTTCTGGATACCTTTGCCGTCGATTTGCGGGATTCGGGTCGCTGCTTGTGCCAGCAGAGCAATAGCCAGCAATGCAGCGACCCAGCCGATTCTGCGTGCAGCCACCATCCTTACCTCACTCTCTTAATCGTGCATCCGAAGGCTTTGGTTTCGGCGCGGGGTGGGTTCTTTCCTGCCAGCAGGGCGTCCAGTGTGTCTCGCAGGTCGTGCGAGGTGATGTTCGCCGGGTTCTGGCTGTCGTCGATCCGTCCGTGATAGCGCAACACACCCTTTGCATCTACCACGAAGATTTCAGGGGTGAATTGTGCGTTGAAGCGGTCGGCGATTTTGTTGCCTTCGTCCTTCAACACCGGGAAGGGGAAGCGGTTTTGCTTCGCGTGCTCGGCGACCTCCTGCGTGGGTTCGGTCACGTTGGAGTTGATGCCCACAAAGCGCACGCCTTTCGCCATGTACTCCTGTGCGATGGTGCGCATCCGTTCATTGTAAGCGTTGGAAACGGGGCATCGCGTAGCAATGAACATGATGACGGTTGCCTTCTGCTTACGGTCGCCGTACACCGACTCCATTTTGCCGTTATCGGCGCGAGGCAACCGGAAGTCCGGGATGGGCTGCCCTATCTTTGCCTGCCAGTTTGCCGAAGACTGCACGGTTGGTTGCTGTTTCAGCAAAGCCAGCACCTGCTCGCCATGCTGCTGGACGTTGACATCGGTAATTACCTGCGCGATTTGACCGGATGGGTCGATGATGAAGGTCACTCGCTGAGCCAACCCTGCAGGCATCAACACACCATATTGTTTCGCGACCTTACCCCCCACGTCCGCCAGCAGGGGATAGTTCAAACCCTCTTTGTCACAGAACTCGCGCTTGGACCCCACATCCTGCACGCTGATGCCAAACACCTGCACGCCCATCTGCTGAAATTCGGGCATCGTATCGCGCAGAGAGCGCGCCTCCAGCGTGCAGCCCGGCGTCATGTCCGCAGGATAGAAGGCAAGCACAACCGTTTTACCGCGGTACGCCGAGAGGCGATGCTGTTTGCCATCCTGGTCCGGCAAGGTGAAATCCGGCGCGGGTCGTCCTTGGGGCAAGGGGTCGGCAAACAGGTTACCGGTGAACCACAGAGCTCCCGCCGCAGCCGTTGTCGCTACAATCACGCCTGTCAGCACTTTCTGCCAGCGTTTCATGGAGCCTCCTCCTCTACCTGTCCGTTTTGTTATCGATACGGCTAGCGGAGATAAACAGGTTCCCTGCATCAGGTAGAAGCGCTCCGACGGCGTACGCCAGCAGCGATGAGGGCGATGAGCAACCACAGGATATCCACTAGCACAAGCACTCTCCATACCAAAGAGGCTATGGCAACAAGAATCTTTGCCCGTTCTGTATCCATCGGAACGGTTCCGATTATTATTGTTAGCGGTTCCTCTCGGTATGTTCCTGGAAAGCCCTCTATCTCGTAACCGTACACCGCTACCCACCGCGTGTTCGTCCAGCGATCACGCTTCCAGCAAACAACTATGGGAACATTGGAGTAACGGAAGGTTGCCTCAGTTTGCCAGCGTGTAGCAGAGGCTATTGCCAGTAGCAACAAAATCACGAGTGGAATACGCCAGTCCAGAGGTCCTCTCATTTACTCTACCTCACAAGCATGAAGTGGTTAGGAGTTACACAGTCAACGCAAACTCCCTTTTACGAGCATCATCTTAACATAACCTTGCCCGTCTGGTCAAAGGAGCGAACCGGCGTGCACCCACCCAAATGCGATGACTTAGACTACATCCACGCGACGGGACGATTTAGCGATGACGGAGGCACAGCGTGTCGGATTGAAGCAGATGGGCTGGGGTATATAGATGAGGAGTACCATTGTGGTTTGAAGCAAAGTTGCGGTGTAGAACGAGCGCAGGTTCGTCGGGCGGTGGTATGGATGGGACATTTGCAGTGTACGTTGCGAGCCTTTTTACGGTTGGAGGTATGCCGGCAACTGCGTAACTCTTGATAATGTAAAGAAAGCGGCTGCTTTATCAGCAGCCGCTTGATCTGGGAAAGACAGGCTAGTCTTCCTCTAAGCCCATGCCGCCCCCTCTTCTGCCAGCAAGCCCACCAAGCCCGCCAGCAGCTCCGCCTCCTGAAGGCGTCCCTGAAGGTGTACTCACCGACGGGCCAGGCATCGGTCCGGTAGAAGGACCTGCCATTCCGGGCATGGGGCCTGCACCCGGAGGTATACCAGGAGGCATACCGGGTGGCGCGCCGTACGCTCCGTAGGGACCGGTGGGTGCACCATAAGGGCTTCCACCGGAAGGTGCGGCGCCGTAGGGGCTTCCGCCGTATGCTGGCGCACCGCCCGTTCCGCCGGTGGATGCGCTGGTATACGAGGGCGATACCGGCTGGGGCATCCGATTGTTGCCGATAACGATGAACACCACCACGAGCACAATACCCAGCGCGATGGTGCCCAGGGTGATGGGGTCGAGCTCAAACCCCTTTCTGGAACTTCGCATCGGGAGACCTCCCCTTCTGTACAACGGTCGTACCGTCTTCTATTAGCATGTTATCTTGGGGGAAGGGTGTTTGTCAAGGGGTGCCTGCGGTGCTGCTATTGACACAGGGTGTCCTGAGGTGCTACATTTTCGGCAAGCAAACAGGTTCACTCTCTGGGAGGCATATTCATGTGGCTTGGTAAAGTGGCAGCGGGCATAGGCGTTGGCATCGTCGGGATTGCCGTGGTAGTGGCGGCAGGATTGTTATTGACCATTCTAACAGCAATACCTACGTACTACCTGTGGAACTGGCTGATGCCTGCGATTTTCGGGCTGAAGAAGGTCACCTTGTGGCAAGCATGGGGGATCAACATACTAACGTGGCTGCTTTTTCAGGACAAATCCACCTCCAGGTGCAGCTGTGAGGAATGCAGTCGCAAAGCGGACGACGAGGAGAAAGTCATTATTGTGCCGGGGAGGTGACGTTCCGGATGCTACCTGTGTCACACAGACCACTTTTGGGAGCCATACGCTGGGATGCCTGGCACGGCGAGTTGAGCGAGGTGGGAAAAGCGGTGGAAAAGACTCTTTCGCCGCCGCAGTACCGCTTTCGCCTGCCGTGGTTCGCTCAGGTGAAGAAGGACGGTAGCGTCAGCATTCGCGGCGACCGTCCGGGCGTTCTGGAGCAGGAAATCGCTTATGCAGAACAGGCTGGATTGCACTACTGGGCTTTTGTCACGTATCCCGAGGACCATCCCCTTTCTCTTCCCCTGCGCCGTTTCGCGGATATGTTGCCCAAACACCGTTTGCGCTTCTGCAACATCGTGGAATGGGAACGTTTTGGGGGACCGGACGGCTATCGCCACATGGTGCGCAGGCTGGTGGGGTACTTTCGCCTGCCGCACTACCAGCGCGTGCTGAGCAACCGTCCGCTTCTTTATCTGCTCGCGCATGAAAGCAAGTGGGTGTTACAGCAGTGGGGCAGTGTGGATGCTTTTCGGAGGGTGGTCGATTCGCTCCGGACGGTTTCCATGCGTGCAGGAGCAGGCAACCCCTATATCGCGGTGATGCATTTCGCGCCGCGAACCGCCGAAGAGATACGGTACACTATTGGAGCAGATGCAATTTCGGCATATGCGCTACCCGGGGGTACCAGAGAGGGCGCGCCCTTTGAACAGGCTCTGCGGGAGATGCACAGGTTGTGGCAGGGGATGGTAGATGTCGCGCAGGCGATACCGCTGGTGTCGTGGGGATGGGACCCGCGACCGCGTGTGGACACCCCTGTTCCCTGGCACCAGCCCGGACCCGAACACTACGAAACGTTTACCCCAGAACAGTGTGCGCTTGCGGTGAAGGATGCTCTGGATTTTGTAGAGGCGCATCGCGACCGCTGCGAGGCGAACGCACTCATCGCCTACGCCTGGAACGAGCATGATGAGGGCGGGTGGCTGTGCCCGACACTGGGTGCGGATGGCAAACCGGATACACGGCGCATAGAGGCGATGGGCAGGATTCTTCGGCAGGGTAACAGAACCCTTCTGCCCAAATGGGTAAGCACAGGGAGGTACGGATAATATGGCACGTGATGCCTTACAGCGCTGGATAGAAGAGCATATCGACGAAATGGTCGCTGACCTGCGCGCGCTGCTGCAGTGCGAAAGCGTCAAGGGCACACCTTTGCCGATGGCGCCGTTTGGACTGGGCGTTCGCGCGGCGTTTGACCGCGTGCTGGAGTTCGGGGAGCGGTACGGCTTCCGCACGAAGGACTATGATGGCTATGCCCTGCATCTGGAGATAGGTGAGGGTGAAGAGATTGTGGCCACGCTCAGCCATGTGGACGTGGTGCCTCCGGGCAACGGCTGGAGCGTGCCGCCATTCGAGGGCGTTCTGCGCGACGGCTATCTCTACGCGCGCGGTGCGCAGGACGATAAAGGTCCAACAATGGCGGCTATCTACGCTGCGCGAGCCATTCGGGAGCTGGGGTTGCCCGTCCGCAAGCGTATCCGATTGATTGTCGGAGGTGATGAGGAGAGCGGCTGGGAGTGCATGAAATACTACTTTCAGCACGAACCGGAACGACCATGCTGCGGTTTCACCCCTGACGGAGGCTGGCCGCTTATCTACGCTGAGAAGGGGATTGTGAACCTGCAGATAGAGAAGGCGGTCCCCCATTCAGACAACACGCCGCGTATCGCATGGGCGCGCGGCGGCGAGAGGGCAAATATGGTGCCCGATCGTGCAGAAGCGTTCTTGCAGGCGGGAGAGGAACAGATTAGCGCGATACAGAGTGCGTTGGCAGGGCTGGAGGATATAGTAACTACCTCTGAAGAAAACGGCGTGCTGGTGACGGCGCGAGGCAAATCGGCGCACGGCAGCTCGCCCGGGGAAGGGGTCAACGCGGTGGCGAAGCTGCTGGACGCACTGAAACAGCTGAGCCTGCCCGAAGAGTCCATGTGGCTGAACACCGTACGCGAGTGGGCAAACAGTCTGGACGGTTCTGCGCTGGGTATCGCGCACAGCGATGAGGTGTCGGGGGCAACCACAACCAACCTGGGAGTTTTCGATTACGACGGCTCGCGGGTGAAGTGTACGGTGAACGTGCGCTACCCGGTTACATGGAACCTTGATGCTTTGCTGGAACGTCTTCACACAGTGATCGAGCCGCAGGGGTTCTCACTTGTCAGCCACTTCGGTATTGCTCCGCTTTACGTTCCGCTGGAAACGCCTTTTCTGCAGACCATCCTGCGTGTGTACCGTGAGGAGACCGGCGACGACAAGCCTCCTCAGACGATGGGCGGCGGTACTTACGCCCGTGCCACACAGAACATCGTGGCTATCGGCACGGGATTTGAGGGCGACGGTGCGGCGCACGAACCCGATGAGCGCATCGCGGTGAGCACCTTGCAGAAGATTACGCTCATCTACGCACGGATACTGTACGAACTGGCGCAATAGGAGGCTGGTGGTGCAAGCGGTCTGCTTAACAGCAACGCGGCGCGTGGAGTGCCTTTCGGTACCTGACCCCTCGTTGCAAGCGGGTGAGGCGATAGTGCGCGTATTGCAGGTGGGCATCTGCGGTTCCGACCTGCACCTGTTCCGCGACGGCGCCATCGGCGAGGCGAGGGCATCGCCGCCGTTTGTGCTGGGGCACGAGGCGATGGGTGTTGTGGAAGAGGTTGCCTCTTTGGAGTACATGCATCTTCTCGGTAAGCGGGTGGCGATAGAACCGGCGATACCCTGTCTGCGCTGCGAGTTCTGTTTGCGCGGCGACCTGAACCTCTGCCCGAATCACCTCTTTCTGCGCTTGCCTCCCAAGGCGGGCGCCATGCAGGAACGTAT
>BEHS01000010.1 GCA_002898895.1 bacterium HR16
GCTGAGTGAAAAGGTGGTGTTGACCATCGCCGAGGCGGGGGCGGATATTATCGAAATCGGTATCCCCTTTAGCGACCCGCTGGCGGATGGTCCCACCATCCAATCCTCCACCTTTCGCGCCCTGCAGCAAGGCGTTACTCCCACCTCTGCGCTGGAGATGATAGCCCGTGTGCGCACGCAAAGCGATGTGCCTCTGGTGGTCATGACCTACTTTAACCCCGTCTGGCAGATGGGTGTGGCGCGGTTTGCTCAGGAGGCGGCGGAAGCGGGAGTAGATGGCGTTATTATGACCGATATGCCCCCCGACGAAGCGGGAGAATGGCATCCCGTTGCGCGCCAGCATGGGCTGGATACCATCTTTCTGGTTGCTCCGACCAGCACTCCAGAGCGCATGAGGCTGGTGGCGCAGATGAGCAGTGGGTTCGTGTACTGTGTCTCGCGCACTGGCGTCACGGGCGCACGTGAAGACCTGCCGAAAGAGGTGCCGCAGATGCTACAGGCGATGCGTCGGCTAACGGAGCTGCCCCTGTGCGTGGGCTTCGGCATCTCGCGCCCCGAGCATGTACAGGCGGTATGTCGGGTTGCCGATGGAGCCGTAGTGGGCAGTGCGGTGGTTTCGATTATCGCGCAGGAGGCGGAGAAAGGGGAGCAGGCGGTGCTTCCGGCGGTACATCGGTTTGTGAGGGAGTTGAAAGAGGCGACGAAAGCACGATGAGCCTGCGTCTGTACATCTTTGACCTGGATGGCGTGATTTATCGCGGCGAGGAGTCGATGCCCTGTGCGGCAGAGACGATACATCGCCTGCGTGAAGAGGGCAAAATAGTGCGCTTCCTGACCAATAACTCCGCCCTCACGCGCGAGGCATACGTACGTCGCCTGAGGGGCATGGGCATTCCCTGTGAGGAAGAAGACTTTATGACCTCCGCCTATGCTACAGCGATTTATCTGCAGTCACAGGGTGCAGCGGGCAAGCGAGTGTTTATCGTGGGCGAGGAGGGTATCCATGAAGAGCTGCGGCGCGTCGGGATGAGAGTGGTTGTGGACCCCGAGGAGGAGGGCGCGGACTACGTGGTGGCAGGCATCGACCGCGATTTCACGTACGATAAGCTGCGCAGGGCGCACTTCGCCATCCGACACGGCGCGCAGTTCATTGCCACCAACCGCGACGCAACCTACCCGGCATCGGGTGGAAGGATTGTGCCCGGAGGCGGGGCGATTGTCGCAGCTATCGCCACCTGCACCGGGGTGGAACCTCTGGTTATCGGCAAGCCGAATACCTATAGCATGGAGCTGCTGTTGCGACAGTGCAACGTTTCCCCGCAGGAAGCGGTGCTGGTGGGCGACCGTCTGGATACCGACGTGCTGGTGGGCAAGCGCGTGGGATTGCACACGGTGCTGGTGCTGACAGGAGTGACAGACGAGGAGGCGGTGCGTTCCGCGCCTGAGGAGATGTTGCCGGAGAGGGTGATCCATACTCTGGCAGACCTGTAAGAAAGCCCCTCTGCCCGGGGGTGGAAACAGAGGGGCAAGACTTCCTGCAATTTGCTGGAGGGCGCTCGCAGGAAGCACCATGTTGTTGCTCCAGGTTGGTAGTTACATCATACCATATTATGCATCAAAAATCAATACCTTTTTGTATACTCTTTTGAAAAGCAGGAGAAAAATCCGACTCGCGTTAATACTATCGCAGGCGCAGGCTGAGCCTGTGGCTACATGGAGGGATGTACCCTGTTGCATCCAGGCACCTTGTGGTCGCGACGGAGCGCGACCCTCCAGTGCGACCTTTGGAGGGCGAGGCTCCTGCCGAGCCGCTGGGTTGTGGTTGCGACGGAGTGTGACTCTCCAGAGCAACCTTTGGAGCGGAGCGTTTCCGCTTCCCTGTCATTCTGGGCAGAGCGAAGAGTCTCGTCTCGACGACAGGATGAGATGCTTCGCTAACGCTCAGCATGACAAGAAAAAACATAGTAACCCTGTCATTCTGAGCGAAGCGAAGAATCTCTTTTTGGCGACACGCCGGGATGCTTCGCCGACGCTCAGCATGACAAAATAAAGCGGGACGTGCCTTTGTCCAGAACAGGCATATCCAAAGTTGACAAACTACACCACCCGACATCACAACATAAGAGGGAGAAGAAGATGGGCAGAAAGGTAAAAACACCGATAGGGATTGGCATTATCGGCAGTGGGGGTATTGCTCAGGCGGCGCATATGCCCGGCTACGCAGCTTATCCCGACCTGTGCCGAATCGTAGCGGTAGCGGACATTAACCCCGAGGTGGCGAAAGCTGCCGCCGAGAAGTTCAATGTACCTCACGTTTTCACCGACTACCGCGACCTGTTAAAGCTGAAAGAGGTGGATGCGGTTAGCATCTGCACGCCCAACTATCTGCACAAACAGCCCACCATCGACGCGCTGGAGGCGGGCAAGCATGTGCTGGTGGAGAAGCCGATGGCGATGAACGCACAGGAAGGGCGCGAGATGCTGGAGGCGGCAAGGCGCACGGGCAAGAAACTGCAGGTCGCGCTGAACATGCGCTTCAGCACCGGCGTGCGCACCATCAAGCGGTTCATCGATGCAGGCAAGCTGGGCGAGATTTACTACGCCCGGGCGCAGGCTCTGCGCCGACGTGGCATCCCCGGCTGGGGCGTGTTCACCCAGAAGGACAAACAGGGTGGAGGACCGCTCATCGATATCGGTGTGCATATTCTGGATGCGACGCTGTTCTTCATGGGGCACCCGAAGCCGATATCGGTCAGCGGGATGACCTACACCAAGTTCGGCACGCGCGAGGGCGTTGTCGGCCTGATGGGACAGTGGGACCCCAAGACCTACACCGTGGAAGACTTCGCGGTAGGGCTGGTGCGCTTCGAGAACGACGCCACGCTGGTGATCGAGTCCAGCTTCTGCGCCAACATCGAGCATGATATTTTCAACACGACCATATTGGGTACGGAAGGCGGAGCGCAGCTCAATCCGCTCAAGCTCTTCCGTGAGGAGGAGCAGACGCTTCTGGACATCACGCCCTTTGGACTGCGTGAGGTGAACAGCCACCAGCAGGAGGTATACGCCTTCCTGCAGGCGATTGTCAACGATACCGAGCCGGAGGTTACCGCCGAGCAGGGTCTGATGGCAACCGAGATTATCGACGCCATCTACACCTCGGCGGAGACCGGCAAAGAGGTTGTGCTGAGGTAAGCGACCTTAGGTACATGATGGGTGCCGACCGGCAGAAACCGCAGATGGAACTGCTCCGCCACTCTCCGCGCGGGCGCGCTCTGCTTGCGCTGGTAGCACTGGCGGGGGTGGCGGAGCTGGCTTACGCCGTGGTGAACTTTTCTGCCATGCCTCCATACTTACGTTTCGATCTGGGTTTAGGAGCATGGGTGGGAGCTGTTGGCGCCGCTTTCCTGCTGGCGGAAACCGCTCTGAAGTCACCGCTGGGGTTGTTAAGCGACCGCTTTGGGCGAAAGAGGCTGTTGCTGGTCGGTCCCGTCATCTCTGCGTTTACCGCACCGCTAACCGTGCTGGTGCATCATCCGCTGGGGTTGCTGTTGTTGCGTGCGCTGGACGGTGTAGGAGCGGCGGCGCTATGGCCCACCATCTTTGCCGCCGTTGCCGATGTGGTGGAGGAAAAAGACCGCTCCACCGCCATGAGCCTGCTGAACGTCACCTACCTGATAGGGGTGGCGATGGGACCTTTGCTCGGTGGGATAGCGAACGACCTTGCCGGAAGCCGAACCGCTTCCTTCTATCTGGCGAGCGTGCTGTTTGTGCTGGCGACGGCGGTTTGTCTGCTGGGAGTGCCTGCGCGCTTCCCTCACCACGCAGAACATCATGCCGACCCGCACCCTCCCCATATCTCTCTGCGCGAGATGTGGGAGAGCGCGAAGATGGTGCCCGATACGTTGTTGCTGGGGTTTATCTCCTTCTTCGGCATCGGCATGGTGATGCTGCTGGTGAAGCTGTACGCGATGGAGGTGTTGCACCTGAGCGAGAGTGGCTACGGCGTCTTGCTGTTGCCGCCTGCGGTGGTGTTTGCACTTGCCAGCGTGCCCGCGGGCAGAATCGGCGACCTGTGGGGCAAGGAGCGTGCCATGCGATTGGGCGTCGGGCTGGCAATGGCGGGCATGTGGTTTATTCCTTTCGTGCATAGCCACTGGGTGCTACTGGTATGCGGGAGCATCATTGGATTGGGCTACATTCTGGCGATACCGGCGTGGATGGCGATGGTATCGGAAATAGGGGGTAACCGACGTGGGGCGGTGATGGGCGCAGTGTTTACCGCACAGGGCGTGGGCGCGATGCTGGGCGCACCGCTGGGGGCGTACCTGTACGATAAAGTGCCCATCCGAATCGGACAGTGGGTGATACCAAGCCACATCACGCCGTTTTTGGGCACTGCGCTTGCCTTGACTGTCTCGTTTATGCTGACGGTATGGTTTTTTCGCGACGGCAAGCGCGTCCGTCAATAGAAGGCGACTGGAGATTTGGGGGACAGAACAATGCAACGTATCAACAAACTGCATATCGCGTTGCTCGCCGGTACGGTGTTGCTCACCGTGCCGTGGCTGAGTGTGGCGTTCGGGACACACCCTTCCGCGGTGGCAACCGTATTGCTGTCCGGACTGGCAATACTGGGAGCGGCGTTTCTCATCTCCTGGTCGGCGGAGCTGGCGCAGTTCGACGTATCGCGCTCTCTGGCGATGGCGTTGCTCGCGCTGATTGCGGTGCTGCCCGAGTACGCCGTAGACATCTACCTGGCATGGAAGGCGGCTCACCATCCTGAATATATCCCTCTGGTTGCTGCGAACATGACGGGCGCGAACCGCCTGCTGGTGGGCATCGGCTGGTCGGGAGTGGTGTTTCTGGGGTGGCTGGCGTTGCGCAGGCAGGGTAAACTACCATCAAGCGGTCAGATACCCATCGAGCCGGTGCTGGCTATCGAGGTAACCGTGCTTACCGTCGCTACGCTGTACTCTTTGTTACTGCCGCTCAAAGCCACGATTACCGTCTGGGACGCAGTGATATTCGTGCTGATATTTGCAGGCTACGTGTGGCTGGCGGGGCGCGCCCCGCATATCGAGCCCGAACCAGCGGGACCGGTAGCGACGCTCGCCGAGCTTCCCAAAGGGTGGCGGCGCGTGGCGTACATGCTGATGTTTCTGTACTCCGGCTTTATCATCCTGGTAGCCACCGAACCGTTCACCGAAGGGCTTATCCATCTTGGCAAGAGCTTTGGCATCAGCGAGTTCCTGTTAATCCAGTGGATTGCCCCGCTGGCTTCCGAGTCGCCGGAGATGATTATCCTGTGCTACTTCGCACTGCGCGGGCATGTGGCGTCCGCCATGTCGGCGATTATCTCCTCCAAAATCAACCAGTGGACGCTACTCATCGGTTCCCTGCCTGTCATCTACTCGATATCCGCAGGGCATGTGTCCTTCTTGCCTCTGGAGCCTCGCCCACGCGAGGAGGTGTTACTCACGGCGGCGCAGTCGCTGTTTGCCTGCGCGGTGATTGCCAATCGTTTCTTCAGCCGTCTGGAAGCACTGCTGCTATTTGTGCTGTTTGCTACGCAGCTGCTGATACCCAGTATAGCCGCGCGCTACGCTTTCACGATACTCTATTTCGTACTTGCAGTGGTGTGGATGTTCGCCTACCGCCGTGAGGTGACGGTGAACCTGAACCTCTTCTACCGGCTGGCGAAGCGGTTGCCGGTGTCCGAGGAGGTTACCTGATGCGTCGCCTGTTTCGGGCGCGCGAGTTCGGTATCCTGGTAGTGCTGGCGGCGGAAATCGCCGCCTTTAGCATCTTGACGCATCGCCCGGACCGTCCCAATCCCATGCTGGATGCGGACAACCTGCTGGCAACCGTGCGCGACATGACCGTTCTCGCCACCGCCGCGCTGGGCTCTTGCGTTATCATCATTTCGGGTGGGATAGACCTGTCGGTTGGCTCCTGTATCGCGCTCACCTCGGTGGTTACCGCTTACGCAATTGTATCGGGCTATTCACCGCTGACCGCGTCAGTGCTGGGGATATTGACCGCAATGGCGATGGGGTTGCTCTCCGCGACCTTCATCACCCGCGCCAAACTGCCCCCCTTCATCGCCACGCTGGGCATGATGAGCATCGCGCGTGGACTGGCGTATCTGGTTACCAAAGGGGCGACCATCCCTATCCCCGACTCGGGCTTTACGCGCGGACTGGGTAGCGGCATGGTACCGCTTCCGGGGCTGTCGGTTCCCGTGCCGGTGCTATTGTTGCTGGCGTGCGCGCTGCTGTTCCACCTGCTCATGACGCGCACGCGCTGGGGGCGCGAGGTATACGCGCTCGGCGGTAACGAGGAAGCCGCGAGGCTGTCGGGCGTGCCGGTGGTGCGTCTGAAGGTGCTGGTGTATACGCTCGGCGGGCTGATGGCGGGACTGGCAGGGGTGATATTCACCGCGTACTACGGCACGGGGCAATCCACCGCCGCAATGGGATGGGAACTGGACGCCATCGCCTCGGTGGTCATCGGCGGAGGTAGCCTGTCGGGTGGGCGCGGCTCTATTTGGGGAACCTGCATCGGCGCGCTTATCTTTCAGGTGCTGCGGAGCGGTCTGGCGATGGTAGGCGCGTCCGACTACAACCAGCTCATTATCGGCGCGGTAGTGATTGCGGTGGTGGCGTTTGACCAGATGACGAGCAGGCGGGTGAGGGGATAGACCTCACGCCGCCTGTGCCACTTCCTTCGCTTCGGTCCACTTCGCCAGCATCTCCGCCAGCCGGTCGCGCTTTACGGGCTTGCTCAGGTAGTCGTCCATGCCCGTTTCCAGACAGGCGCGGCGGTCGCTCTCCATCGAGTGGGCGGTCATGGCGATGATGGTGCGATGTTCTCCGGTAGCGCGTTCCGCCTCGCGGATGCGCTGGGTGGCTTCGTAGCCGTCCATCTCCGGCATCTGCACGTCCATCAGGATAAGGTCGTACTCGCCTGCCAGCGCTTTTTGTACCGCTTCTACGCCGTTGACGGCAATGTCCACCGTGCAGCCGAGCGACTCCAGCATTCTCACCGCCACCATGCGGTTGACCTCATTGTCCTCCGCCAGCAGTACATGACAATGGGTGAGGCTGGGGAGGGTGGAGAGCGTTGCGCCCACTGGCTGGTATATCTCTCCGGCCACCGGCAGGGTCAGGTCCACCCGGAAGGTACTGCCTTTGCCCGGCTCGCTCTGCACGCTGATCTGCCCGCCCATCATTTCCACCAGCTTTTTGCTGATAGCCAGTCCTAAGCCGGTGCCGCCGTAACGGCGGGTAATGGAACCGTCCGCCTGCGTGAACTCCTCGAAGATGCGCGGCAGGCTTTCGGGCGGAATGCCGATACCGGTGTCGCTCACGCAGATGCGCAGTTTCGCCTGCCGGTTGTCCTCTGTGCCCGCTTCTCCGAGGTATTCGAGACCAACGGTGATACTGCCTCGCTCGGTAAATTTCACCGCATTGTTCACCAGATTACTCACAATCTGGCGGATGCGCAGTTCATCGCCGACCACCGCCTGGGGCACGTCCGGCGCGATGTCTGTGCGCAGTTCCAGCCCTTTGTTGCGCGCGGAGGAGGCGAACAGCGCAGCGACCTCTTTCATCATCCGAGCGGGATCAAACGGCTCAAGGTTCAAGGTCATGCGCCCGGACTCTATCTTGGAGAGGTCCAGGATGTCGTTGATGATGCCCATCAGCGTGTTGGCACTGCCCTGCACCAGACTCAGGTACTCGCGCTGCTGGGCATTCAGAGGAGTGTCCGCAAGCAGGTCAAGCATTCCGATAATGCCGTTCATCGGCGTGCGGATTTCGTGGCTCATGTTGGCGAGGAATTCGGACTTGGCCCGGCTTGCGGCTTCGGCTACTCCTGCCAGACGGGTGGCTTCCGACAGCGCATCCTGCAGCTGCTGGTTCATCTCTGCCAGAGCTTCCACCATCCTTATACGTTCGATGGCGATACCTGCGATATGCGTCACCACTTCTGCAACCTGTTGCTCACCCTCGGAAGGATAGTGCTTGAAGGGGTAGTAGGCGGTGAACACCCCCAGCACCTGCCCTGAGCTGGAACGGATAGGCAATGAGTAGGAAGCTGCAACGCCGGCCAGTTCGTCCACATGTCGGAAGCTGTGCCAGAGTGGGCTGATGCTGGTATCGGGCACGATAACCGGTTCGTTGCGAAAGGCGGCTGCGCCGCTGGAAGAAGTGGTGTTGCCCACCGGCAGCTGTGCTAAAACACGACGCATCCTTTCATCAAGGCTGGGTGCTGAGTACAGGTGTAGACACTCGCCGTCTCGAAGCATCACAGCGCACTTTGCCCCTGTGTGCAGTGCTTCGAATTGCTGGCACAAGGAACCCAGCAAATCGGTCAGCGGTACGTTACGGGCAACTTTTTCCAGCACATCCAGCTCAAACTCCAGCAGTCCCGCGCGGGTAGTGACCAACTGGTTGTATTCGGACTGGCGACGCGAGTAGTAGGCGACCACCCCGACTCCCACAGCAAAGACCAGCGCGAGGATAACAGCAGCGGAGACTGCCAGCTCCAACCCGGCGAGTCGTCCCATCAGACTGTCTACCGACATCGACACCGCAACCACCCGGGGATGTCGCTTATCCGCCGTCCTTACGGGCACATACGCACCGATATAGTCACGTCCCTGCTCAACGTGACTATCCGGCTCCACCAGCGCCACCTGAAAGCGCAGGGCGTTCATCAACTCCGGTGGCGCAGACAGGTGCTCCCCGGAACCGCTGTGCTTGGCTGCGCTGAAAAGCAGCACCGGTTTGCCGTCACGGAGCGCGTAAACGCGAATGTCGTATAAATCTGAGGAAAGACGAAGCAAGTTGCTCAGCGCGTTTCGTGCAACGCTCTGCTGGCTTATCTGGACGGCATTATTCATCTCCAGAGCGTGTGCAGCAATCTTCGCCGTGTACAGGAGCTCTTGGCGTGCCTCGTGAGCCACGAGGTCCCGAGCATGTATGTATATCGCGCTGCTACCGAGCAGTGCAACGGCAAAGGTAACCACCGCGAATGCTACGCCGAACACTACCGCAGCGCGTCCGCTGGTTATACTGACCTGTGTGTCCATTATCTTCACCCTTGCTACGTCGTTCATCTCGGAACGACGACCGTCATGTTGTGCGTGAGTGAACATTGGCGCTTCCCTTCCCGGTTGTATTCTTATCGGTGGTATTATCGGCAACAATGCGATTATCTTGCATACTTCTGCATAAAAACCGGTACTGTTCTGAGGGTTTGACTTTCCAACGAAGTTTATTCCATAATAGGAGTGTTCGCATCTCCTTGAGGTCTTATCGGAGGAAGAGAGGATGAACACACGCTGCAAATACCTGCGAACCAAGATGGATTATGTCGCACGCGCCGCTGCTACCCCTGATGACCCGAGCTGGACGGACGTTTCCTCGCAAAAGCATTTCTGGTGCCTGCGCACGATGAAGCCGTTGGGACCGGACGGTGCCCCGGCGGATGATACCTCATGTACTACCGGGCGCGAGTGCTTTATAGCGGAGGGCGAGGCGTGAACTGGGGCGATTTGGTCGTCAAGTGGGTGCACGTCATCAGCATCGTAACCGGCGTGGGGCTGACGCTCTTTCAGTATCTGGTGTTGCTACCGGTTCTGCGCCGGGTGCAGGGCGTGCCGGAGGATTTGGTTAAAGCGATACAACGGCGCGCGGGCATGGTGATTGGTATCGCCTGGGTGCTGATTTGGGTAACCGGTATTTACAACCTCGTGGTGGTGGTTCCTACCGTGAAGCCAAACTATCATCTGGTGCTGGGCGCAAAGATATTGCTGGTGCTGGTGTTGTTCTTCATCTCCACCGCCTTGTCGCACCCTTCGCTGGCGTTTGAGGGCATCCAGCGTAACAGGGCGCGATGGGTGGCGCTGGCGGCGTGGCTGGGCATTGTCATCATCGCGCTCTCTGCCACGCTGAACATGATGCGTTTGAAGGGCGTTGCACTCAAGGAGTTGCCTGCTGCGCAGGTACAGCAGCTGCCCTCCGGCTCGCCATAAAGGGGAGAGCCACAGTCACTGGAGGGACGCGCTCCGTCGCGTCCAAAACCTGTGGTCACGACAGAGCGTGACCCTCCACGTCACCGTTCGGTCGGCAGGATCAACAGAGGAGCTATCCGCCAGCATACCTTCGCTTGCGTCGCTGAGCCACTCCGCTGCGGTACGCCTCGCGCTCTACCGCCTTGGCGACTGCCTCTGCGACCCGGCGATCGAACACGCTCGGCACGATGTAGTCTTCGTGCAGCTCGGAGGGCTTGATCACCCCTGCGATGGCTCTCGCCGCCGCCAGCTTCATCTCCTCGGTGACGCGCTTTGCCCGACTGTCCAGCAAGCCCCGGAAGAAGCCGGGGAAGCACAGCACGTTGTTAATCTGATTCGGGTAGTCCGAGCGTCCCGTGGCAATGATGCGGGCGATACCGGTTATCTCCTCCGGCATAATCTCGGGCACCGGGTTTGCCATCGCGAACACGATGGGCTCTTTTGCCATCCGACGCACATCGTCTGCGGTGAGCGTACGGGGAGCGGAGACGCCGATGAACACGTCTGCGCCCTCCAGCACCTCATGCAGGCATCCGCGAAGACCGCGCGGGTTCGTCACTTCGGCGATGGCGGTTTTGGCTGGATTCATGTGCTCCGTTCTGCCGCGGTATATCGCTCCGGCGCGATCGCACAACACGATGTCTCGCACACCCGCCTGCAGTAGCAATTTGGTAATAGCCACCCCTGCTGCACCTGCGCCGTTGATGACCACTTTCAGCGACTCCATCGGCTTGTTGACGATACGCAGCGCATTTTGCAACGCCGCAAGGGTAACTACCGCCGTGCCATGCTGGTCGTCGTGGAACACGGGAATATCCAGCCGCTCTATCAGCCGCTCTTCCACCTCGAAGCAGCGCGGAGCAGAGATGTCTTCTAAGTTGATGCCCCCGAAGACGGGAGCGATATTCTCTACCGTTTTCACAATCTCATCGGTATCCTGCGTGTTCAGCGCTATCGGGAACGCATCTACTCCGCCCAGCTCCTTAAAGAGCATCGCCTTGCCCTCCATCACGGGAAGTGATGCCGCCGCGCCGATATTGCCCAACCCCAGCACCGCCGAGCCATCGGTGACCACTGCCACCGTGTTCCGCTTGATGGTGAGGTTGAACACATCCTCAGGATGCGCCACAATCGCCTCGCACACCCGGGCTACCCCCGGCGTATACGCCATCGAGAGGTCATCACGAGTGCGAATGGGAATCTTGGGCTGGATGGAAATCTTGCCCCCCAGATGCAGCAAAAAGGTGCGGTCGGAATGTTTAACCACCTTCACGCCGGGCGTCTGACGCAACCTCTTGAGGATAGCCTGCGCGTGCTCGATGCCGCTGGCGTAGATGGTGAAGTCGCGTGTGATGACACTGCTGGTCATCCGCACGATGTCCACTGCGCCGATGCTGCCGCCTTCCTCTCCAATAAGGGATGCGATTTTACCCAGCATTCCCGGCTCGTTGGCGTACTCCAGACGCACCGTGAAGCTGTAACTGGGGCTCACGTGGGTTGTCGCCTCTGACACCTCTTTGCCCTCCTCTCCGAGGGATGTCAAGCTATATTGTGACAGGCTACCGCTGAGTTCCTGCATGGCGAAGCCAACATGGCATGACGGCAGGAGGGAAGGGGAGCCGGCGCGAACATCTTGCCGAAACGAGAACTCCGTGAGAGGAGGAAAACACATGCCTGCACCGTTGCTGTCCACCCTGAAACGCGTACATCCTCGACTGCTCGCTACGGAAGAGGATTTTCGACGATTGCGCGACCGGATTGGGAAGAACGCTCGCTTGAAAGAGTGGGCAGAAGTACTGCGCAAGCAGGCTGTGGATATGCTTCAGCAACCGGTTTGCCGGTATGAGATACCCGATGGGTTGCGTCTGCTTGCTACCAGCCAGCGCGTGAAGGAACGCGCGTACACGCTGGCGCTGATGTATCGCCTGGATGGAGACGCCCGCTACGTGGAGAGGCTATGGCAGGAGCTTCAGGCGGCGGCGCAGTTTCCCGACTGGAACCCGCGCCATTTTCTGGACACGGGTGAGATGACCCATGCCTTCGCCATCGCCTACGACTGGCTGTACAACGTGTGGGATGCGGAACAACGGCGAGTCATCCGCGAAGCTATTCTGCAGAAGGGACTGGAACCGGGCTTGAAAAGCTATCGAGGCGAGTGGAACTACGGCTGGTGGGTGAAATCACCGTACAACTGGAATCAGGTATGCAACGGCGGGTTAACATTAGGTGCGCTGGCGATAGCAGACGAGGCAGAGGCTGTGGCGACGGAAATAATAGAGGGAGCCTTACGCTCTCTGCCCCTGGCGATGGCAAGCTACGCGCCCGACGGCGCATGGGTGGAGGGACCGGGCTACTGGAACTACGCTACCGCATACACGGTGGTCATGCTGGCAGGGTTGCAGACCGCTCTGGGCACAGAGCATGGACTGTCACGCTCGCCCGGCTTCGACAAAGCCGCGCTTTTCCCTATCTATATGACCGCTCCCAGTGGACGCGCCTATAACTTCGCCGACTGCCCGGAATCGCCCATCGGCGGGCACAGCACACCGCACTTCTTCTGGCTCGCCAGACAGTTTCGTCGCCCGGAGTACGCCTGGTTCGGGCTTCAGCACGCCCGTCCGGTCGCTCTACACCTGCTGTGGGGCGATGTGCGCGCGAAGTCGCCGGAGGAGGCGAAACTACCGCTCTGCGCCTATTTTCGGGGGGTGGAGGTGGTCGCTATGCGCACCTCATGGAGTGACCCTCAGGCTATCTATGTGGGCTTCAAGGCAGGACCCACCAGCGCACCGCACGGCAATCTGGACACCGGCTCGTTTATTCTGGAGGCGCTGGGACAGCGATGGGCAATAGACCTTGGCGCGGATGATTATAACCTGCCGGAGTATTTCGGCAGACTGCGCTGGACGTATTACCGGATGCGTGCCGAAGGTCATAACACGCTGGTTATCAACCCCTCACAGGAGCCGGACCAGACTCCGGGCGCGATGACCCGTATCACGCGCTTCTCCGGGAAGGAAGGCTCTCCGCTCGCTATCGCCGACCTCACCGGCGCGTATCAACCCACTGCAAAGCGCGTCTGGAGAGGCATCCAGATACCGGATGGCAAAGCTGTGCTGGTGCAGGATGAGATAGAGCTGCGCGAGCCGGGCACACTGTACTGGTTTATGCATACCCGTGCAGATGTCGTCCTCGGTTCGGACGGTAAGTCTGCCGAGCTGCGTCAGGGGGGAGAGACCTTGCGGGTGCGCCTGCTTCAGCCGAACAACGCGCGGTTCCACATGATGACAGCGGAGCCGTTACCCTCCTCACCGCACCCGCCGAGGCAGGCAGTTAATACGGGTGTGCGCAAGCTCGCCATCCAGATGACCGTACGCCGCCCGATGCGATTGCGCATTTTGCTGGAGCCGGTGTGGAGCGAGGGACTTCGTGTGGAACCGCCCGACGAACTGCCGCTCAGTGAGTGGTAGCGCTATTTGACAAAGCCAGCCTTTTTAGGATACCCTATTCTTTGTAATTTTCGAGGTAGCCGCAGGCTTATGAAGTTTGAAAAATAGCCGTCTTATCCCCTCATCTCCTCCAGGATCTTCGGAGGAGGGTGTGGGGTGAGGTGTATTCAACCTGTCCCCCTTGCCCCCTTCCCTGCGAAGGAAGGGGGTATCCGATGCGCGGCTCCCCTCTCCCTGTGGGAGAGGGGCTGGGGGGGAGGTTAAATCACTTTTTCAAAATTCATCAGCCTGCTTAACAGGAGGAGTGTCCATGCGTTTTGGTACGAAGGCGATTCGAGTGGGACAGGAGCCGGACCCCATCACGGGGGCGGTGGTACCCGCGATTCATCTCGCCTCCACCTATGTGCAGGCGAAGGTCGGTGAACTGAAAGCGGGATGGGAATACGCCCGGTCGGGCAACCCCACGCGCGGCGCGCTGGAAAAGAGTATCGCCGCTCTGGAGAACGCGGAGTACGGGTTAGCGTTCGCCTCGGGCATGGCGGCAGAGACGGCGGTCACCTCGCTGGTGCGCAGCGGCGAACATATCCTGGCGACCAAAGATATCTACGGCGGGACCTTCCGCCTGCTGCGCCACCTGCGCGAGAAGTACAACGTCCAGTCCTCTTATGCCGATTTCACCGACCTGAATCGACTGGAGGAGGCGTTTACCCCGCAGACGCGGCTGGTGTGGATAGAAAGCCCATCTAACCCCACGCTGGTGGTGGTGGACATCGCCGCCATCGCCGACATCACGCACCGTCATAACGCCTTGCTGGTGGTGGATAACACCTTCGCCAGCCCCTATCTGCAAACCCCGCTGGACCTTGGGGCGGATATCGTGCTGCACAGCACCACCAAGTACATCGGCGGGCACAGCGACCTCATCGGCGGGGCGGTGGTGATGCGCAGCCCGGAGCTGTACGAGAAACTGTATCGCTACCAGAACGATTTCGGCGGCGTGCCCAGCCCGTTCGACTGCTGGCTGACCCTGCGCGGCATCCGCACCCTGCATGTGCGCATGGAGGCGCACAGTCGCAACGCGATGGCGGTCGCGCAGTTCTTGGAGAGCCACCCGAAGATCGAATGGGTGCGCTATCCGGGTTTGCCTTCCCATCCCCAGCATGACATCGCGCGCAAGCAGATGCGTCACGGCTTCAGCGGCATGATTGCGGTTGGCGTGAAAGGCGGTGCGGAGGCGGCTCAGCGATTCTGCGAGGGCACGAAGATTTTCAACCTCGCGGAGAGCCTGGGCGGCGCGGAATCGCTGATTGGCTACCCGCCGAAGATGTCTCACGCCTCGATGAGTGCGGAAGAGCGCGCCTGGTGTGGCATCCCCGATAACATGGTGCGCCTCTCCGTCGGTCTGGAGGACGTAAACGACCTGATAGAGGACTTACAGCAGGCTCTGGAGGCGGTTTAGCCCCCACCCCAGCCCTCCCCGCGAGCGGGGAGGGAGCCTTTCCTCCCCCGTCCACGGGGGAGGTCAGGAAGGGGTACTGCACACGGTTCGGCAGGAGCCTCGCCCTCCCCATAATTGGATTAGATGGTCACCACTCCGTCGCGACCAGAAGGAAAACGTTCGACAGGAACCTCTCAGGGCTTTGAGAAAATCATCTTCAGCGCGATAGCCAGCAAGGCTATACCGAAGATACGCGAAAGCGTTGCGTTGGAGAGGTGGACGGCAAACTTCGCGCCCAGCAGCCCACCCACAAAAAAGCCCGCCGCGAGAAACACGGCGGGCAGTATCTGTACATAGCCCTGCCGATAGTACGTGTACGCCGCCAGAATGCCTATGGGCGGCACCAGCATCGCCAGTGTGGTACCCTGCGCCTGATGCTGGTTCATGCCGAAAAGAAATATCAGCGCGGGCACAATGATCACGCCTCCTCCTATTCCCAGCACACCGCTGAGAATACCGGCAACAATGCCCAAAAGGGTATAGCCCGCAGACTTCACTGTATACCTCCCTGATTTTATTGTTCCTCTACATTTTACCTCAGCAGCGGGATGAGGTATGTCTCGTGAAGCGCGTAAGCGTTTCTGTATGGAGATGAACAGAGGCGCACTCAAGTGGCTATTACAAACGTGCGGGCAGGAGCGTTCTCTGTAGCATGGCGAATCGAGCATGGGGAAATTTTCGCTGGGAGGTACAACATGAAACTGGCATGTCAGGAAGGCATGGCGCCCGGTGCGACCTTGCAAGAGAAGCTGGACAACTTGGCGCAGTACGGATATGAGGGCATTGAGTTCTGGGGCTCGCAGTTTGTGGACACGGACGCGGGAGGAATGCGCAAAGAGCGCGTGGCGGAAGTGCGCCGCCTGACCGCAAATCATCCGGTAAAAGCCAGCACCATCTGTGCAGGCTATCGGGGCGCGCTGCTGGACGCCGACCGTCGCGAGCGCGAACGCGCGGTGCAGGATATCGAAACCCTGCTCTACGCTGCGGGCGAAATCGGTGCCACGGGCGTGATAGTCGTACCCATCTTCGGCGGACCGCGCATCCCCGACCTGACGCCTTATGCATCCGCCGTGCAGCTGGAAACCGAACTGCTCTGCAAACTGCTGGAACCGCTGAGCAAAGTAGCCGAGAAAGCGGGCAGCTTTATCTTGCTGGAACCGCTGAACCGTTATGAGACCCACTACATGAACCGACTGGAACAGGCGGTGAGCATCTGCGAGCGGGTGGGCGGCTCGCACCTGAAGCTGATGGCGGACTTCTTCCACATGAGCATCGAGGAGCGCGACATTCCTGCCGCCATACGGGGCGCGAAGGGCTACCTCGCGCATGTGCACCTCGCCGATAGCACGCGCCTGCTGCCGGGCTATGGGCATACCGACTTCCGGTCGGGGTTCGCCGCGCTGAAGGAGATTGGCTTCACCGGTTATATGGCGCTGGAGTGTGGTATCCCGGGCGATCCGCGCGAGGAACTGCCGAAGTGCGCTCAGTACCTGCGCGCACAGATGCCATGAAAAGGCTAATTCTCGCACACGATTTGGGCACAACGGGCAACAAGGCGGTGCTGGTAGACGAGGATGGGGAACTGGTGGACACCGCGTTTGCCTCTTACCGCACCGCCCATCCAGCGCCTCTTGCCGCCGAACAGAACCCTGCCGACTGGTGGCGGGCGGTAGTACGGTGCACGCGCATCCTGCTACAGCGTGAGGAGAACCGACGTAGCAGGCTGGTGGCCGTCGGTTTCAGCGGTCACATGAACGGCGTGGTGCTGGTAGACGACGAGGGCGTCTCCCTTCGCCCCGCGCTCATTCATGCCGATATCCGCGCTCAACAGCAGTGCGAACATCTGCGCCTGAGCATGGGAGAGGAGCGTTACTATACCATCACCGGCAACCGTATCGCGCCCTTCTATTCCCTGCCGCGGCTGATGATGCTGGGTGAGCGTGAACCGGAAGTGGTGCAGCGCGCCCGCTGGATGCTCCAGTGCAAGGACTACTGTGTGGGGCGATTGACCGGCAGGTGGGGTATTACCGACCCGTCCGACGCCTCGTTAACCGGTATCTATGACGTCAACCGCCTGCGATGGAGCGAAGAGGTCATAGAAGCCGGCGGTATCCCTGCGCGTCTGCTGCCGGAGGTGGTTCCGTCCACCGAAGTGGCAGGGGGCGTGTCGCGTGAGGCGGCGCGGATAACCGGCTTGCCGGAGGGGCTTCCCGTCGTGCTCGGAGCGGGCGATGGGGCATGTGCCACCGTGGGCGCAGGGGTGGTGGAAACCGGCGAGAGTTACACCTACATCGGCGGTACGGCGTGGACATCCTGCCTGCGCGAGCGGTTCATCCCCGACCCGTATATGCGCCTGACCACGCTCATGGCGGCACAACCCCATCGCCGGGTGCAGTTCGGCACGGTGCAATCGGCGGGAAGCGCGTGGGACTGGTTTGTGCGACTGTTCGGCAGAGGAATGGGCACAGCGCGATTACAGGAAGAAGCCTCAGGGGTGCCGCCGGGCAGTGGTGGATTGATTTTTCTGCCTTATCTCAGCGGGGAGCGCGCGCCGATATGGAATCCACGCGCGAAGGGTGCTTTCTTTGGCTTACAGGCGCACCACACGCGAGCCTATCTCGCCAGGGCAGTGCTGGAGGGGGTGGCGTACGCGCTGGAGAGTATCTTACAGCTTATGCGTGAACATGGCGCAGTGGCGGGCAATGTACGCGTGGTGGGCGGAGGTGCCCGTAGCGACCTCTGGATGCGCATTCTGGCGGACGTGTACGGATGCCCCGTCGAGATACCTCAACACGCCGAGTCCAGCACTGCTCTCGGCGCAGCGGTGATCGCCGGAGTGGGGGTGGGGCTATTCGAGAACTTCGCGGTGGCAAAGCGTATCGCGGTTGTCGAACGTCGCATCGTGCCGGAAGAGAGCACTCGCGCCCTATACATGAGGCTGAAGGTGCATTACAGGGAGTTGTATGAGGCGGTGAAGACGCTGTTTACCTACTGAGCCTGCGCGACCATTCCCCATGCCTGCAGCACTTCGAGAGGCGTCGGGCGAGTCCACAGCCATTCTACCTTTATCCAAAATCCCTCCAGCGCTTTACTGCGGTAAATGCCGTCTCCTCCCGGGAGAACGGTCTGGTACACACCTGTCTCGCCAAGCTGGTAAAACTCCACCTGATGGCGTTCGGGGTCAACCAGCCAGTACTCACGTACTCCCTCTGCTTCATACTCGTAGAACTTCTCTCCACGGTCGCGTGCGCGGCTTTCGGGGCTGATAACCTCCACCACAAGGTCCGCTGCGCCCTCCAGATAAGAGTTTTTCAGGCGGTGAAGGTTCGCGTTGCTGATGAAAAACAGGTCGGAGGAGCGACTGGAGCGCGACAGCCGCATCTGAAAAGGTTCATGTAACACTTCCCCCAGCTTCTTGATGCGCACATAAAGGCGAATAATCTCCAGCAGGAACCCTGATATGTACTGGTGCTCCAACCCGACAGGGCTCATCGGCACAACCTCTCCACCGACCCACTCGGCGTGGGTATCCTCATCACACCACTGCAGGAACTGCTCGAATGTCATCCTGGTGGCGGCAGCACTTGCAGACATTGCTATCACCTCTTGCCCTCATTATAGCACATCGGGCAATCCAGTAGTTGCATCTTAATCCTGACTAAGGGTATACTTCTTATCAGGATTTAGTAACGCTAGGGGATGACGTGATGAGTGCCTGCGCCCATTTGGTGCGCCCTGTCTATCCTGCGACCGGAGAGGCGGGCATCGAGCAGTTGATTGGCAACACGCCGCTCATTCGCCTGCGACGAGTGACCGAGCATCTTGCGCCAGCCGTCGAGGTATACGTCAAAGCGGAGTGGTTCAACCCGGGCGGTTCGGTGAAAGACCGACCGGCGTGGAACATGATTCGCGTGGCGGAGGCGCAGGGGTTGCTCACGCCCGACAAAATCATCATCGATGCCACCTCGGGCAACACGGGCATCGCCTACGCGATGATCGGCGCGGCGCGGGGCTATCGTGTGCAACTGTGTCTGCCCGCCAACGCCAACGCCGAGCGCAAACGGATGTTGCGAGCCTTTGGGGCGGAACTTATTCTCACCGACCCGCGCGAACAAACCGACGGCGCCATCCGCAAGGTGCAGGAGATTGTGTCGGCGGACCCCGACCGCTATTTCTATCCCGACCAGTACAACAACCCCGCCAACTGGCAGGCGCATTATTACGGCACAGGCGTGGAAATCTGGGAGCAAACCAGCGGCCGCGTCACGCACTTTGTAGCTGGCATGGGCACGACAGGTACGCTCATGGGCACAGGCAGGCGTCTGAAGGAGTATAATCCTCATGTGCAGCTGATTGCTGTGCAGCCCGACGGTCCGTTTCACGGTCTGGAAGGGCTGAAACACCTGCAGACCGCGCTGGTGCCGGGCATTTACGACCCTGCCGTGCCCGACGAGATAGTGGAGATTTCCACCGAGTCGGCGCACGCGATGGCACGTCGGCTGGCGAGAGAGGAAGGGCTGTTTGTGGGCATCTCCGCCGCCGCAGCGATATGCGTTGCGCTTCAGACAGCCGAACGACTTTCGAGCGGTGTGGTGGTGGCGATCGCGCCCGATGGCGGCAGTCGTTACATCACCGACCCGCTGTGGGAGGAGGAAGGGTGATGCTGTCGATAAGTCCAGAGCAGGCGTCGCAGATTCGCCAGCACGCGAAACAGGAGTACCCTCACGAGTGTTGCGGAGCCTTTCTGGGGCAGATAGTGGGTGAGGACGTGCGCTGGGTGGAAGAGGTAGTACCCATCACAAACGAGCAAGAGGAGAACCGCGAGCGACGGTTCCTGATAACGCCTCAGCAGATGATGGCGTTAGAACGGACGGCGGCGCAGAAAGGACTGAAGGTGCTGGGGTTCTATCACTCCCACCCCGACCACCCCGCTCGCCCCAGCGACTACGACCGCGAGAACGCCCTGCCGTGGTACTCCTATCTGATTATCTCGGTGCAAAAGGGCAAGCCTGCCGAGATGCACTGCTGGCGACTGCTGGGCGACCGCAGCGATTTCGAACGCGAACAGATGCAAATACGAGCACTTGAGATGAGGTGAACCGATGGCAGTAACCATATTGATACCCAGTGCGTTGCAGGCATACGCGGACAATCGGGGTGAAGTGCAGGTACAGGCGAGCAATGTGGGTGAGGCGTTGCAGGCGCTAACCGAAGCCTACCCCGGCCTGCGCAAGCACCTGTATAACGAGCAAGGCAAGTTACGCTCCTTCGTGAACGTGTACCTGGGCGAAGAGGACACGCGCTACCTGCAAGGGCTGGAAACCCCCGTCAAGGACGGGGACACGCTGATGATTGTGCCCTCCATTGCGGGAGGAAGCCCGGCGGTGGCAGAGGAGGTAGCGCTGGACAATGAAGAGATACTGCGCTACAGCCGACACCTTATCCTGCCCGATGTGGCGATGGAGGGACAGCTGAAGCTGAAGGCGGCGAAGGTATTGTGCGTCGGTGCGGGCGGGCTGGGTTCCCCCCTGGCACTGTATCTTGCTGCAGCAGGCGTGGGAACCATCGGGCTGGTGGATTTTGACGTGGTGGACCTTACCAACCTGCAGCGACAGGTACTCTACACCACCACCGATGTGGGGCGTCCCAAGCTGGAGGTGGCGAAGGAGCGTCTGCAAGCGATGAATCCCCATATCGAAGTACGCACCTACGAAACGCGCCTCACTCGCGACAACGCGCTGGACATTCTCGCCGACTACGATATCGTGGTGGACGGCACGGACAACTTCGCCACGCGCTACCTGGTGAACGATGCCTGCGTGCTGTTAGGCAAGCCCAACGTGTACGGCTCCATCTTCCGCTTCGAGGGGCAGGCGTCGGTGTTCTACGCCAAAGAGGGACCGTGCTATCGGTGTCTCTATCCAGAGCCTCCGCCGCCGGGGCTGGTTCCCAGCTGCGCGGAGGGAGGTGTGCTGGGCGTGCTGCCGGGCGTCGTCGGCACGATACAGGCGATGGAGACCATCAAGCTGATACTGGGCAAGGGTGAACCGCTCATCGGGCGGCTGTTGTTGTTCAACGCGCTGAAGATGCAGTTTCGTGAGCTGAAGCTGCGCAAGAACCCCAATTGCCCCGTATGCGGTGAGCGTCCCATCATTCGCGAGCTGATTGACTACGACGAGTTCTGCGGGGTGCGCGGGGTTGAAGAAGCTCCTGCCGAAGTGGTGGAGGAGATAACGCCCACCGAGCTCAAGCGCAGGCTGGACGCGGGCGAGAACATCTTCCTGCTGGACGTGCGCGAGCCGGTAGAGTGGCAGATCTGCCGTCTGGACGGAGCGGTGCTGATGCCAATGAACACTGTCCCGGCGCGGATGCATGAGCTGGACTCGGCGAAGGAGATGGTGGTGTACTGCCGCTCGGGCAAGCGCAGTGCGCAGATTGTCGCTTTCCTGAAGGCGGCAGGCTTCCGCAAAGTCAAGAACCTGCGGGGTGGCATCCTGCAGTGGTCGGACGAGGTGGACCCCACCGTGCCGAAGTATTAGAGTCGCTCCCCTTCTCCCATCGGGAGAAGGGGAGAAGGCGGCAGAGTTACGGAACCCACTGACTGAAGACCATATCCCTTTCTTTCTGTGCCAGGTGGCAATTGGCGCACTGCTCCACGGGATTGGTCACCAGTCGTTTACCGCTGGCATCCCATGCCTGCCAGCCCCAACCGTAGCTGCGGGAGTAACGCCTGCTATCCTTCACCATGATGGCGGTTACCTTCTTCTTGCCCGCCACGTACATACCGCCTGCGTCTTTTGCTTCGTACAGCACGAACACGATCGCGCTTCCGTCGGGGAACTGCTTGCCGTTGTTTCGGTAGACGGAAGCAGCTTTGGCGTTGGCATAGATGTGATGCACTCCGCCGAAGGGGTCAAACAGCGGATGCTGGTCGCTGTAGATGACGCCTGTGGTGATGTGCGTCCAGTTGCGCCAGTTCGCAGGCAGGTGGTCGGGCGCGGGCGCGTTTGATTTTTGAGCCTGCAAAGCGACAACGCCCACTACTGCAAAAGCGGTGATCCAGAAAAAGTGTTTCATGTGTTGTTCACCTCCTTGCTACGGAGTATACAGTGAAACCCACATACTGTTGCAAGAGGTTACGAAAAAGTAAGGTGGTTACTTTTCGGTAAGGGACGTGCCCTCGAAAAGCAAATGGCACAGGCGAAACGCCTGTGCCTATCACAACGCCGCTGGCGCGGCGGACACCAGAGTGAAACATAGTATCTTACGGGAGGAGGGTTCTCACAGGGGTTGTTCCACAGGTATCTGTATTTTTCACAAGGTAGATTGCACCGGTTGCGCAATTTGGTTCAATGAGGTGCTGAAGGGGCTTCAGCTGCCTGTGCGCTGGCTGTGGGAACGTCCGCCTTTGCGTGAGGCAATACGCTATCTGGATTCGGAAGGATAGCCCTTACCTGTCCGCTGGGTATGGTTCACCGTCATGTACCGCAGCATCCACGCCTCTGACGGTACGACATATTCCCCCATATTCACAGAGGCTACAATGGTCGCCGGGTGTGGGGCGTATATCGCCTGCTCGCAAGCGATGCAACAGCTCGTTCACCTTCTGCGCGGCGGTACGCTCGATACCCTTCCACCTCTGCCCATGTACGCGCTGTACCACGGAATAGTCCTCCTGAGGCTGTCTGCCCAGCCGTTGTAACAACTCGGCAGGTGCGGTGTCGGTAAACAACACGCGGTACCGCTTTCCCTCCAGCACACCGTCCAGTGCTACCGCCGCAGGATTCAGCTTCCAGACCTGCTTCAGCGCGGCGACATACAGCACGGTCTGCAGGTCCTCGCCCATCTGCACCCTTTGCCACCACCTGTCGGGCAGGTCGCGCTTGTAGTCCACCAATACCGCCGCGCCGGTTTGAGGGCATACATCTATGCGGTCTATCCTGCCGCATATACGCATCCGTTCGCCATTGGGCAGGGTCAGGCGTAGAGGCGGCGCAGTCTCTTCCACAGGCTCCTCGTCCTCATCGTGGATGGGACCGAAAGTTGCCTCCGTCCACAGTGTTTGCAAACCGAACCCGGCGTACACCTGCTCCTCACGCTCCAGCACCGAGCGCACCATCTCTTCCAGCTGCTGCAGAAGCAGATGCCGTTCGCCAAGGGGGCGGTCTACCGGATGCTGTTGAGCGACTTCCTGCAGCAGCTCCTCTATCGGTTGCTCGGGATGCTGATGGCGGCGATGCAGTACCGCGTGTAGCCATCGTCCCTGTCCCGCTGCATAGTGTGTTCTCTCGCCGCGAATCCTCATCTCCCAGCGCACGAAGTGCCGGAATGGGCATTGTTGCAGCTCTTCCAGCTCGGTGGCGGAGTAGGCTCGGTTGCCGATGTGGGGCAAGAGGGTGCTCAAGCGGGGGAAATCAGGCAGGTAGCGCCATCGCCACCATTGTCGACATCGTTCCCTCCGTTCGGTAAGCCAGCGGTGCAGTGTCTGTGCAGTGAGCAGGCGCTCTGAGTCATCCATCACGCGACGGGTGTGGGGGTTGATATCGAACAGCGAGTCCACCAGCGTGCGTTCAGTATCTTTCTCATCTACCGTATGGGAGAGGGGGGCAGTGACATCACTCAGGCGCAGACTGCGCTGAATGATGCTGTCTGGTGGAAAAATCTCGCGCAGCGAACGCAGGTAGAACGAGGGTTGAACATCGTGGTCGCCCTCCGTGCGAGAGTAAGAGAATACCACCCTTTGCGAGGCACAGGTAGCCGCCTGGTAAAACGCCAGTCGTTCCATGGCGGCGTTGTCGGTGGTCAGTTGCAGACGGCTACCGGTGTGTGCATTGAGCCGGCGACGGTCTTCGTCGCGCAAGAGGGCATCTTCCACCATCCTGTGGGGGAAGCGTCCTTCCTGCATCCCCATCACGAAGACAACACGTGGGCGCAGAGGGCGGCTTCGAGTGGCTTCCAGTAACCACACCGCGTTACGCGGGGACGAATCACACCTTTGTAACGTCACTGCCCACGCTTGTTCCACAGCTCGCGCCCATTCTGTGGGTGTTCCTTCCGCGTCCTGCGCCAGCAAGAAGACCACCTGTTGGGCGATCTCCATCGCCTGCGTCAGCGCGTCCTGTTCCTCACTACGGAGAACGGACACCCCAAACTGTGTGGCGTGGAGTGTCCTCTGCAGCGCGTCAAGCCACTGACGCGGGTTCTGTGCCTGCGACAGAGATTGCGTGCTCTCCACCAGAGTGCGTAGCATGGTGGCAATCGTGCTATCCTCTCGTTCCATCTGCTCGGCGAGGCGCAGCCAGTTGGCTGCACCGGAGCGCACTCCCCGTCGCACAGCCAGCAAGCGCAGTCGGTCCGCCTCAAGAATGTCTATGGGCAGGTATCCGCTCTTGAGCCACTGCAGCACACCTTCACGCGGATACTCGCTCTCGTGGAGATGTGGCAGGCCGGTAAGCGTGCGCACCAGCGGATGCTCGCCCAGCGTCTGCGCCTCGAATCTCTGGGTGGGGATGCCGAACTGCGCGAACACTCCCTCTAAAGTGGGTAACACCGAAGCGATGTCACGGCATAAAACCGCGATCTCACCCCAGGCCATACCGTTGCGGTGGTGGTGCACTATCTCGCGGGCGACCATCTCCGCTTCTGCCATGAGGTGAGGCGCTTCCCATATCTCCACGGCAGGGAGTAATTGTCCGGTGTTGGCGGGCGGGGGAGACGTGCCGAAGAGATGGGAGGCGATGTGCGCTATTGACGGAGAGGTTCGCTCATCAGGAGGCAGTGTCACCGGCTCCATCTGCACCTCAAAATGCTGGCTCAGCCATTGCAGGGTAGCGGAAGCGCTTTCGAACAGCGCATCCCTTTTATCCTCCCAACAAAGGGTAACCACAACCTTGCAACCCGCTTCCGCCAGCGCACGCAGGAACGCGGTTTCGGTTCGGGAGAAACGGGCGAAGCCGTCCACCAGAACACGATGGGGAAGGGCGATGTGATGACGAGCCTCGTGTAGCGCCTGTGTGGCAAGCGGATAAACCTCCTCTTCCTCATGCCAGCCTCGCGCGGTGAGCAGGTAGCGGTAGCGGCGTAGTATCTGCGCAAGCGCAGAGATTTTCTCCTGTTCCTGTGATTGTACGGCGAGGTTGTTCCAGCGATTCCGGAGAGACGCCTTCGCGTGTCATTTCCCTTACCCACGTGGACAACAGGGTAAGGATGCCTTCTCGTCGGAGGACGCGTTCCATCAAAGTGCCGGGTTGTGCGACCGCCTGAACTGCCTGCTGCAGTAGCCAGCGACGCAGGTGCGCAGGCACGAGGCGCACCTCTTTTACCGCCGACGCCACGTCGGTGGCGAAGGCATGGAAGCTGCGCACTACCCGGTCAGCCGCTTGGGGTGCCATTCCCTCTGCGAGAAGGATAGCGCGCGCCATCTGAGCCTGCAGGTCCGAGGGCAGTATCAGGCGCACACGTTCGCCCTCCTGCAGGCATGTGGCGATACACCGGCGGGTTTTGCCACCCAGAGCAGGCGATGTCCAGACGGTTACAGGTGGTTTCATGCTCGTAACGATTGATTCGCGCTCCTCAAACGCAGTACACTATAGTATATTCGCTTCGCGGGGAGCAGGCTACTACTCTGTCAAGCGTGATTCCTGCGATTGTGGCGAGGCGGTCTCGCCTTGCTGTCATTCTGAGCGAAGCGAAGAATCTCACTTTATCGTCACATCGAGATGCTTCGCTGACGCTCAGCATGACAGGGGTACGAAACTACTTTGCCATCATCTAAACAACCACGCTCGACAGACTACTACTTCAGCACAGGAGGATCTTTGGAGTGGACAACACGGTTTTTGACCTCGATGAGATGTTGACGCAGGCGCAGTCGCCGTCTGTGCGTTCGGAGCGAAGGCGTAACATGCCTGCGGTTGTGGCGATAGTGGGTGTTCTCGGTACAGCGGCACTGCTGGCAGTGTTTCTAGGGCGTTCGCCCCGCCAGGATGCCGTGTTGCTCCACAGAGCCTATGCTTTGCCTGCACCCAATCCGATTCAACCCCCTGCGCTACCCTTGCCGGTAGTGACCGTGACAACGCCTCCTCCCACACCGCAGGTTGTGCAACTGCCCGCGCCTCGTCCCTCGCTCTGGGAGATTCGGGCAGAGCTGAAACGCGGGCTGGGGGAGTGGGAGTTTCCGCACTACGTGAATGCGCCCCAGTACGGCTCCGGTCCGGACAGCCCTGCCCCCAGCCAGTTGAAACCGCATGTCGCCGCTGCGCCAGCGGAGTAGCTACTCTCCTTCTGCCAGCACCGGGAACAGGTCGCCTGCTATCGGTTCGCCCACCTGCAATCCCAGTCCGTCGGTCACCACATGTGGTTTACCGCTGTATGCCGTGCCGTCCGCCATGTAGATGGTGACCATCGCACGGCGTGGACGGTCGGTGCGGTTTGCTCCTGCGTAGTGGAAGGTTAGCCCGTGATGAAAAGTGCAGCTTCCTGCCTTCATGCGGGCGATGTATGGAGGCTTTACCTCTTTGTCGGGTACCAGTGCGAAGATGTCCTGTGGGGTCACCAGGTTAATCGGCTCCAGCTCGCCCCACAGGTGCGAGCCCGGGATAAACTGCATACAGCCATTGTTCTCGTCTACGTCGTCCAGTGCCATCCAGCAGGAGAGCTGGTCGTAGCCGATCATGGGCCAGTACGGGCGGTCCTGGTGCCAGGGCGAGGGTTTGCTGTCGCCGGGCATCTTGGTCAGCAGGTGGTCGTGCCACAGGCGAATCCGTTGCGCCCCGATCAGTCGGCGGGCAATTTCGGCGATGCGCTTGCTGAGGGTATACCGCCGTATCCCCTCGTGTACCCGCCACAGGTTCACTTTCTGCACGAAGACCTTTTCGTACTCCGGGTTTGTTGAGGAGGTTTCAATGCGTGCATCGTACCGTTGCGACAGCACCTCGTCCGCCGCGCGACGCAACGCATCCAGCTCCTCTGCACTGAGCACGTTGTCCAGTTGCACAAAGCCGTTCTCGCGGAAGAAGGCAATCTGCTGTTCGCTCAGTGGGTAATACGTCATTGTCGGCACTCCTTCCTCAGGTATTTTACATTGCTAGCTTTTGTGATAGTGTATCATCAGAGGGGAAGCGAGTCAACAGGGATGTGGGAAACGGAGATGTCCATACACTTAGCCTCTCGTCAATCTGTGGATATGCGCATTTCGAGTGAGTGCACGTCGATGTCCATGTAAAAACCTTTTCTTTGCTTCGTTTGATTGCAGGAATCCGCTGCGAGACGGCGAACATCCTGCTCAGACACCAGAAAAGGAGGCTCGCCCCTATGAAAAGACATGCCACCCTGAGGGGCTTGTCTGCCATGTTACTGTTGATAGCAGTTGTTGGTTGTGGCGGTGGTGGCGGGCAGGTCTCGCAGCTACAGGTCTCGCAGTTCCGGGATGCGTCGGGACGGTCTGTTCGCGATACGAACGGTAACGGTGTTCCCGACCTCCCCCTGGACGCACGTCCAACCGTTGTACCCTCGTTTTCGGGCTTTGCCCCGGGGCAAGCCGTGGAAGTACAGGTCTTTCGCAACGGCGTGCCCCAGTTGCCCCAACCGCTTCTGCTGACCGCAGATGCCAATGGCAACATCCCACCGGTTCCCGTTCTATGGGACATCGGCGTGGACCCGCAGACCGGACAGCCGGTAGATGCCACCGGTAGCTACGTGGTGGTAGCCAGCGGTGGAGGACGACAGGTTACCTTCACCTTTGAAATCCTTGCGGGACGCTCCGCCTCGGTGGGGAACCGTCAGGCGCAGACGGGTTTCGCCTTCGTGCTGGCAGGCTCGCCCGCCGTGTTCACGCAGGGTTCGGTGCTTACCGGCAGCCCCGTCTGGGTAGAGGGTTTTGGCTTCCCCGCCAACCAGCAGGTGAAGCTGTTTATCGTTCGTGACAGGGACAACTGGGTGAACGGCAGTCCGTTGACGGACGCAAGCGGCGGAGCGGAAACGGTGACAACCGACGCCAATGGCAACCTACCCCGTACACAGGTGTGGGCATCCGCACAGCGAGGAGGCACAGGGCAAACCGAGGGCGATTACGACATCGTGGTGGACGTCAACCGAAACGACCTCTTCGACAGCGACACGGATGTGGTCGTTAGCGCCATCGGCACAGGCTTCACCGTTCAGGAACCACCTGTAAGCGGACAGCACCTGGCGGTGGAGCTGGCAGCATCCCAGCAAGGAGTCTTCAAAGACGAGTTCAACCTCACCGAAAACGTCAGCGTCTGGCTGAACCCTCCATGGCGCCCCCTAACACCCTATCAGGTCGTGCGCAAGTACATCGTCCTGCACAAAAACAACTGGCAAAACGGTGATGTGTTGATAGATGTCACGGGACGCAACGAAGAAGACCTCATGCGCTTTGCTTGAGGGAACCAGTATGCCTACCCCGTGTGGGTAGCTCTTCTGAAGCCGGGCAAGTATGATGTCATCATCGACATGGACCGCGACGGCAAGTACACGCTCGGCACCGACTACATCGACGCGGGCATCAACTCTTCAGGACAACAGGTGAAGGAAGCGGGGTTCGTTGTGTCGGGTACCTTCCCGCCCATCCGCCTTGTGTTGAGCGCGGATCCACCTGTTCTCAATGCAAACGAGCAAACGGTCATTCTGGCGCAGGTTCAGACGAATACCGGGTTGCCCGTGCCTGGCGTAACCGTGCGCTTCAGCATCATTGGTGGGCAAGGCGGTCAACTGAGCGCAGACACGGCAACGACGAACTCCGGTGGCATAGCGCAGGTGAACCTTGCCGCCACGCAACCGAACACGAATCTGGTCATTCAAGGTGCAGTGACGCACGAAGGTCAATCCGCACAGGCGCAGGTTGACGTGCGGGTGCGCGCTTTCGGCGAGCTGCAGGCGACTTTCCGGTAGCCACCGGATGCTTCAAGGAGGTGAAAAAAATGAATCGGCAACATCTCTTACTCCTGGTGGGTGGGCTGGTCGTCGTGGCGGGTTTGCTGGCGGCAGTAACGAGCTGTGGAGGCGGCAGTGACACCGGCATCGTTGGGGGCAGAGGCGCCGGCGACCTGGTGATAGCGGTGAACTGGGGTAACTCGCGGTACATTCCGCCAGACGCAGTTCGAATCGACGTGGCGGTCTCCGGAGAAGGTTTGAGAGAGCCTGTCACCGCCACGATTCAACGACCCGAAAGCCAAACGGTTATCCGTAATTTGCCCGTTGGCTTCAAGATGGTTTTCGGAGAAGCCAAAAACAGCCAGGGGCAGACGGTGGCGCGCGGAAGCGGTAACACTCGAATCGACGAAGGGCAGCGTGCCAGCGTGGATATCGTGATGGCTGAGGTCACTCCCGGCGGAGGCACGGTACTGGTGCACACGACACGGGACGGTGTGCCGGCCAGCGCCGACTTCGTGGCGTTCCAGGACGGCAACGGTGCATGGCAGGTGGCGCAGGGAACAGGCGGACACTATACCCTGAACGTCACAGACAACGACGGGCGGTACGGGGTAGCGGTTGTCTGTGTGAGTGACGGGAGAGTAGATGTCCGAATTTACCACGCAACCCGCAATGAGGTCAATGAGTTTACCGTTGAGTGTGAATCGCCGCCGCCTCAGAACTTCGTAACCGTCTCCGGCACAGTCAGCGGACTGGGTGCGAACGACTACGCAAACGTTTATCTGGGACAAGGCCTCGGGTTTGCCTACCCGGGAACAGGGAGCTACAGCCTGCAGACCGCGCCCGGCACGTACGACCTGATAGCCACGAGGTATAGTGGACAAACAGGTTCGCTTGACAGGGTGCTCATCCGCCGAAACGTCAACGCGACGGCGAATACCACCCAGGATATTGACTTCGGCTCTGGCGAAGCCTTTGCCCCCGAGTTGCACACTGTTACCGTGCTCGGAGGGACAGGAGAGCTCGGAGGCAATGTTTCATTCCGTAGCGACGGGAAAACGGTGGCGTCCGTAGGGATAACCTTTGGAGAAACCGTCCGGTTTGCCGGCATCCCAACGAACCGGCAGGTCGGCAACGACTACCACGTGCTGTCTGTCTCGGACCTCGGCGCCGGTGGTCTACGTAGTGTGATGCGGTACTTTAAGGCTCCGACAGACTTCACCGTGTCTCTGCCTGACGCTTTCACCTCGCCCCAGGTGACTACGGCAGCAACCACCCCTTACGTTCGCTTGACGGCAAGCTGGAACGCCTATCCCGACGCTCAGGCGTACAATCTTGTCTTCCAGCCAGCGATGGTGGGTCCTGAGGGGCGTGCGTCAAAGCGGTCGCGTCAACAGGGTGCCGGAGTGTTGTGGTATGTCGGTCTCAGTAAGGACTGGCTGGGTGCCAACAGCAGTTACACCCTGCCCGATTTCAGCGGTCTGAACGGCTGGAACAACGCCTGGGGACTTCCAGCGGGACGAGGCATCGAGTGGCAGGTGTTTGCCGTCTCCAGCAATCGCAGTCTGGCAGAGCTGATTGCCAGTCAATCTCAGCTGGTTGACGGGCTGGAGATACGCCAGGCTGGCAAGTCCGGGACCATTACGCCGTAATGCGGTCTGAACCTCTCCCCCGGCCCCTCTCCCGCAAGGAGAGGGGAGTCGTATGCCGAACGCCCCCTTCCTCACGAAGGAAGGGGGCAGGGGGATAGGTTCAATACACCTCGCCCGCGAAAAGGACTCCGAGTCTCCTTTGGTGAAAGCACTTCCTGATTGAGAGTTGAATGCTGACCATACAGGAGGCTTACCACAATAGATGTCACTTTACTCGACAGCACCTGTGGTGCAGACCGCACAAAGCGCTCACGCTCGCCTGAAGCCCGTTGGTGTACGGGAAGTGAATCTGACAGGCGGGCTTTTGGCGGAACGCTATCGCACCAATATCGAGGCAGGCATCCCCGCAGGCTGGACACAGCTCTGGGAGAGCCGCACCATTCCCAATTTCTACGTGGTGAGCGGTAAACGCCCGGGTAACGTGGAGGGACCCCGCTATATCGATTCCGACGGCTACAAATGGCTGGAAGGTGCGTGCTGGGCGTATGCCCACACTCAGCACAGCGCGCTCAAAGCGTGGATAGATGAGTTTGTGGACGTCATCGCGGCGGCGCAGGAAGAGGACGGTTACGTGAACACCCATTTCATGGGTGAGCGCAAATCCCTGCGCTTCACCGACCTCAACCACGCGCATGAGATTTACTGCTTCGGGCATCTTACACAGGCGGCTATCGCCCATCACCGTGTGACCGGCGAAGACAAACTGCTCAACGTCGCACGGCGTTTCGCGGACCTGCTCTACCGCCTGTTCGGACCGGAGGGCAGGTGGGGTACCTGTGGGCATCCCGAAGCGGAAATGGCTCTGGTAGAACTGTATCGCGAGACGAGAGACCGTCGCTATTTGGAACTGGCATCGCGAATGATAGACACTCGGGGGCGTAAGCCGCCTGTGCTGGACGGTTCGGTCTACCTGCTGGACCATG
>BEHS01000011.1 GCA_002898895.1 bacterium HR16
CGATGGCACAGACACCGGTAAGCGTAAAAGCTGCAATATTAAGGAACCTGCGCCATAACTCATACACCGGCAAAAGGCGCATCAGTAGTGCACCTCCCCTCGTGAGACACGCCACACCAGCAGCCGAGCCAGAGCGTTGATAAATAGCGTGATGACAAACAACAGCAGGCCTATCTCCGTGAGCGCGGAAAGATACAGCGGTGAAGTGGCTTCGGTGAACTCGTTAGCGATCACGCTTGCCATGGTATAACCCGGCTGCAGCAGAGACAACGACATGTCGGGACGGTTGCCGATAACCATCGTCACCGCCATTGTCTCGCCTACAGCACGCCCATAACCGAGGATAATCGCCCCCAGAATGCCCACCCGCGCATAGCGCAATACCACCCGGCGGATGGTTTCCCATTTGGTCGCGCCCAGACCATACGATGCCTCACGCTGTGCCTGCGGCACCGATAGAATCACCTCGCGGGACACGGCAGTAATATAGGGGATAATCATCACCGCCAGTACCAGTATCGCTGCCATCATGCTCACGCCGACGGCTGGACCCTCGAACAGGGGAATGTGTCCGAACCGCTCTACCAGAGGCTTTTGCACATGCTCGCGCAGCCACGGTACCATCACGAACACACCCCACAGGCCATACACGACGGAAGGGATGGCTGCCAGCAGTTCCACCACGAACGAGACCGGCTGACGCAGCCAGCGAGGAGCAACTTCCGCTATGAAGATAGCGGTACCCAAACTGAGCGGTACCGCGATAACCAGTGCGGCAATGGAGGTCACCAGGGTGCCCCAGATGAAAGGCAACGCACCGAACCGCTCGCGCACAGGGTCCCACTCGCGCGATACCCAGAATCGCCAGCCAAAGGTGCGAATACTCAACGTCGAAGATTGCCACAGCTCGTACGCAAAGAACAGAAGCAGCAGACCCAGCACGGAGGCGCATGTTACCACAACAGTTCGGAACAGGCGGTCGGACCAGAAGGTTGCGCCTCCGCCTCGTCTGCGTACCGAAACATCCGCGGGGGTACCCACAGACGTCTTGCCCATGCGTCTATGGCACCTCGGCGAGTTTTTGCAAAGACATTTGAACCACTTCTTCAGCAAGCGGCACGTAGTCCAGTTCCGCTGCCATTTTTTGTCCGTCTTTCAGCGTCCACTCGAAAAACTTTTTTATCTCCGCCGCTTTTGCGGTATCCTTCGGCTGCTTGTCCAGCAATACATACACGAAGCCCGTTATCGGGTAGCTGTTCTCGCCGGGCATATTCACCGCGCTACTGCGGATGTCCTGTTTCAACCGCTCTACCGCCGCGCGTGTTGCCTCTTCGCCTGTGTCTTTGCCGGGTAGCACGAACTTGCCCGCCGCGTTCTGGATGGCAGCAAAGGTCAGGTTGTTCTGCGTTGCGTAATTCAACTCCACATAGCCAATCGCGCCAGGCAGCTGCTTTACCTGGCCGGTCACGCCTTCGTTGCCCTTTCCACCGACCCCCACAGGCCAGCTCACCGACTTGCCGCGCCCTACCTTCTGCTCCCATTCCTTGCTTACGGTAGAGAGGTAATCGGTGAAGATATAAGTTGTGCCGCTCCCATCCGACCGGTGAACGACCACGATGTCCAGATTGGGCAGCTGAACACCCGGGTTCAACTGAGCAATGCGTGGGTCGTTCCACTTCTTGATTTTGCCCAGGAAGATGTCTGCCAGCACCGCGGGGGTGAGATTCAGGTGCTGCGTGACGCCCGGCAGGTTGTACACCACCGCCTCCGTACCTGCCGCCACAGGGAACTGCACAAACGGACGGGTGAAGCTCTCTTCCTCCTCTTCCGATACCGCCACATCGGTCGCACCGAAGTCGATGGTGCCCTCCTTGAACTGCTGGATACCACCACCACTACCGATGCTCTGGTAGTTCACCTGCACGCCGGTCAGCTTCGCATACTCTGAAGACCAGCGCGACATCAGGGGATACACAAAAGTGGAGCCAGCCCCTGTAATCTGAACTTTTGCGGTGGATGCAGTTGTCGTTCCCCTTTTGGGCGCACACCCTGCTATCGCCAGCACTGCTACCACAGCCAACGCCAACACCACCGCGATGATACCTCTTTGACGCATGTTTTGCCTCCTTCGTTTCCGGATTCCCTGAAAGAACTAACCATTAGTATCGTAGCGCACAATTGTTAAAACCGTTTTAAGGGCTCAGCGGTACCATCGTACGCCAAGGTGCAGATGAAAATCCGGGGCGATTCGTGCCAGCCATCCGAACTGATTTTCAGTAAGCGATATCTCGGCACACAGCCCGGGGCGAATCTCTCTGACCAACCCCACAGTGAGCGAGCGACGTGCCCCATCGGCGTACGGCACGCCTACCACCACCGGAGTGTGGTTATCGTCCACCTGCAAAACGAACGACGTTCGTGCATCGAACAGATACTCTGCTGTCAGCATCCACTGCACCATGTTGCGGGCAGGAGCGTCGAGACGTGTGGGGCTGCCCACCCACACGACGCTCAGATTCCCATGCCACACCAGTCGGCTGTTGCTTCGATAGGTACAGATAACCCCTAATCCTGCGTCAACCGCCCCACTGCCGAACTGTTGCGCAGCGTTGCCGGCAGGCAACTTCAGCATCGCCCGTACCGCCCAAAAACTCCGCCCGGACTGCCCCAGCCGCTTGCGCCCTTCTACAACCACATCTCCTACTCCAATGGCAGGTGTGTCCAGCAAAACAAGGGTCCTCCCGCCACGTGCAATCCACTCGTGTACCTGGTAATTACGATGGCTTGCCCGCCCGCCCCCCTTGAACCCAAACCAGCGGTGCCAGGTGTTGATCGCCTCGTCCAGAAAACCACCGTTGCGCGCGAGTAGAGGTATGTGCACCGCTATCTCCATACCACTTCCGATGCCTCGCGCATATGTAGCGGTGAGCCGCTGTATTTCGAAGTCCTGCTCGTAGCGGTTATCCCCTGCTTTGTCAAACAGAAGGTGATTCACCACATCAAGGCTCAGATGGATTTGCACCTCGTTGTCCGGTAGAACTGACGCAGAAGCCGGAGGAGCCTGGAGAAAGAGGGTATTCAGCGGCTCGGCGTTGCGCACCGGCAAAGGGGCACGCCACTTGTCCGGCAGATGCTTATCTCCCCACGCCGCCCCTGAGATGAAAACCACCCCTGCCCATACCAGTAGCCAGAGTTTCATACGTTTTCCGGATTCGACACGTGCAAAATACTTCCTGCCCTTCCTTCGGTTGCCCATTACCACGCAAAATGGTATACTGAGAGCACCGAGTGTCAACAGCACGATTTTTCCGCAAGGGAGGCATGAGCGTATGGCGCTGGTACAGCGAAATCGCATCAAACTGACGCTGGAAGGAGCAAAGTTAATCATTCAGGCTTGCGAAGCCAAGTCACGCGAACTGGGACAGGATATGGACATTGCCGTAGTGGATGACGGCGGTAATCTTATCGCTTTCTGCCGCATGGATAACGCCCGCATCACCAGTATCGACATCGCCATCAATAAGGCGTTCACCGCAGCGGGAACCCGGCGCGGCACGCATGAATACGCCACCATTGCCTCACCCCAGGGTGGCGCGGCGTTTGGCATCCACGTGAGCAACCAGGGACGCTTTATGATTTTTGGTGGTGGCTTGCCGATTATCGTCAACGGTCAGGTCATCGGTGCGGTGGGCGTCAGCTCAGGCACGATTGAGCAGGACCGCATCGTGGCGCAAGCGGGTGTTGACGCTTTCCTGGATGCCCTGGCAGAGGAGGAAGAGGTACTGCGCTAGGGGGAGGACAGGCGCGCTCGGAAGTAATCGATGGTGCGCCTTAATCCCTCTTCTACGCTCACCTGCGGTTCCCATCCCAGCAACTGGCGGGCACGAGTAATATCCGGTTTGCGCCGGCGCGGCTCATCGGGTGAGAACAGAGGGCGAAAGACGATTTCGCTGGAGCTTCGCGCCAGGCTTTTAATCAGCTGCGCAATCTCCAGCACGGTGCGCTCATCGGGGTTGCCGATGTTCACCGGCTCGTGGTAATCTGGCAGCTGCGCAAGTCGCCAGATGCCTTCAATCAAATCCGAAACATAACAGAAACTGCGTGTCTGCCGCCCGTCGCCGTACACGGTGATGGGTTCCCCGCGCAATGCCTGCCCGATAAAGTTGGGGATCATTCTGCCATCGTCCAGGCGCATGCGCTCACCAAAGGTGTTGAAAATGCGCACGATGCGCGTATCCAGCCCGTGATGGCGGTGATACGCCATCGTCATCGCTTCGGCAAAGCGTTTGCCTTCATCATACGCCCCCCGAACACCCACCGGGTTCACGTTGCCCGTATAGTCTTCGGTTTGCGGATGCACCAGGGGGTCGCCGTACACCTCAGAGGTAGACGCCAGCACGTACCGTGCCCCCTTCGCCTTCGCCAGCCCCAGCGTTTTGTGCGTGCCCAGCGCGTTGACTTTCAGTATCTGAATGGGCTTGGTAGCGAAATCTACCGGACTGGCGGGGGAAGCGAAGTGAAAGACGATATCTACCGGGCCGTCGATATACAGATACTCGGTGACATCCTGCTTGATAAAGCGGAACCGCTCGTTGCCCGCAAGGTGTACAATGTTCTCCACGCTGCCGGTTATCAGGTTATCCAGCACGATGACCTCATAGCCTTCCGCCAGCAGCCTGTCCACCAGATGCGAGCCCAGAAAGCCCGCCCCACCTGTTACGACAGCTCGGGGCATAAAATCGTCCCTACCCTACCGAGGCTCTAAGACGATAACATCCTTCTCCCTGCGGGCGGGCGTTACCTTCAGCGATCGCAGTTTGCCTCCGCGAAGTATGCCTTCTACCACCGTTTTGCCGGGCGCGTGTAGACGGAAGGAGACATCCCACTCTTTCGGCCAGGCGGGAAACAGCAGAATGCGTTCACCATCGGTTTGCATCAGCATCGCCTGCAGAGCAATCATACCCGCGCAGCCATGGTCCTGGTCGGGTATCCAGTCGTAGTTCGGTCCCCAAAAGGCAGGGAAACGGCTGCCCGGGTGTTTGGTAGCGAAACGCTGGGCTACCATCCGCTGCGCTTCCTTCGTTAAACCCAGCATCGCCGCCCATATCGGGTCCTGCCGCCAGCCCTCGTTGCCCTTATACGGGCGTCGCGCATAGGTATTGCGTGCCACTTCAAGGTCGGGCTTGCCCACCCCGTATAGACGGTAGGGAAACACTGCATACAGTTCGGGGTCCTCGGAGTTGATGGGTTGCGCCAGAATCTGCTGAGCAGGAAGCAGGAAGGTCTGTCCGTTTTCTTCCTTTGTCGGCAGGGGCGGTAACTGTCCAAGCAGGCGACGCCACAGGTTGCGCCGGTCCGCCTCCTTGTTACTGAGTGGCAAACTCAGCAATCCCTCCAGCGTCCAGCGTAGCCCTGCGATGTCCGGCAGAGGGTTCACTACCTCAGGATATGTTTCCAGCGATTGCGCCGGCTTGAGGAGCAATTTCCCGGATTCATCGCGTGGGAAGTGGCGGTCATAGAAGGTAATCACCGCATCAGCCAGTGGGAGAAGTGTCTGGCTTAAGAACCGCTTGTCCCCTGTGTGAAAGAAGTATTCCAGCGCAAGCGAGAGCAACTCCAGATTGCAGGAATAGTAGTAGCGGATGTACGGGTTATCGATCTGAGAAACAGGTTTTCCCTCGCGGTTCCATCCGTAATTGCCGTTCGCGTAGGTTCCCCAGAAGGTTATCGTTTCAGGAAAATAGGCTCCCTCGTGCCCGAAGTAGCGTCGAGTGCGCTCCTGCGCCAGTGGCAACGCATCCAGATACATCTTGAACAGGGGGTGCGTCATCTCAAAATCGCCCGCTGGTATCATACTCCAGTAGGGCAGGCGCGTGTTCTGAAACCAGTACTCTCCACCCCAGCGACGATAGTCGGCGTCGAAGTGTTCGTCGGGTTCGCGCGAGTCGACGGTGAAAATAGAGCCGTTAAACTTGATTGGATATGCGCCCCGCCCCGCACAGGCGTTGATAAATCTCTGCAGGGCGTAGCCCTGCGTTACCGTCTGCGCTTCCGGGCTTCCACTCACCACAATCCAGCTGCGTCTCCAGAAGTTCAGCCACCAGCGCTGGTGTGCGGCACGCGCTTGAGTGCGAGGCACCGATTCCACTTGCGCCGCTTGCGCTTCGATCTGTTTGACCCACTCCTCTACAGTGCCGGTTTGTGCGGTAAGGACGTGAATGGCGATGGAAAACTGTTTCGACGGGGTTTCACTGCGCAGGGTAGTAGTGCCCTCGCGAACCAGCCCATCACCGTGTATCATTCCACCGAAAGTGCGGTGCAGTAAGGGGTCGGGCAGTTTACCGATCAGGCTTTCCAGCCCCTGGTGGCGCAGGGTCTGCTCATAAATAGAAGTGGGGTTGCGGTGAAACCAGACGATACGGTCACGGCGGTCTTCCAGTACGGTGTCGGCATGTTCGATGACAGGCTGGGGCGCATCCATCAGCCCGAACGCGCTGAACAGCTCGCGCCCCTCCAGCCTGCGGTCGGCCTTGCGCCAGATTTCCAGCTGCGCCCGGACGTGTACAGGTTCTGCGCTCTCCACATCCACCCACACTACAGGGCGATTGGCGTCTACCCACACGCGCAGCAGCACCGGCTTGCGGGGGTTGCCACCCTGTACAACCACTTCGCCCTGCAGGAGGCGCAGATCCTGACGGAAAAAGTTACCACCGCTCAGCAGGGACGGAGAGAGCGTGACGCGCACCCTGCCCAGTTTGAGCAGACGGTTGATTTCGCTCCACGCATCGGTCTTGCTGAGGTAAAATACCAGGTCGCCGTTCGGCTCTACCCACACGTTCACACCGATGTCACCGTTGCCCAACGGCATGGAGCCGGAGCTGTCTTGCGATGGCGTGTCCCACACCACGTTACACCGTTGCAAATAAGTCAGGGCATCATTAGACGAAGCAGGCATGTTGCCCCCCTGAGCACTCAAGGTAAGTAGTAGTACTAACAATATGGGAATCAGTATACCCGATTTCAGTGCAGGCATGGCTCCTTACCCTCCCTCAAACCAGTGAAGGTACAACCACGTACAACCACAGGGCGAGCGGCTCGCTCGCCCTGTGGCTACACTGGGTGACTAAACTGCAGGCTACGGACTACAAGCTGCCTGTAGTCATGTTGCCCCACGTCAGCTGCGTCCAGCGGTAGAACTTGGCGTGTCCATCCACAAAAGTGACGTTCTCTCCGCCTGCATGGCGTGCCAACTGGTCCAGCGTGCCCTGACCGAACTCCTGAATCCACGAATCCGCCGTGCGGCAGCAGCTCCATATCTTGCAGCAGCCTTCGGTAGAGAACGCCGCACGCGCCGCAATCCAGTTGAAGTTGTTCGCATCCGGTCTTTGCCAGACCCAGATATCCACCAGCTGGCTCGCGCTGTCAAAGAACATCGCCCAGTTTGCGGGTGTTGGGATACCGCCCAGTTTGTTGGACGGGAATCCCCCCGCTAAGGTCTCATTCAAACCATATGAGACGAAGCGCGGGTTGCAGGCATCCCAGAAGTTGCAGGGCTGTCCCGTGCGGGGATTAATTGGGGCGAAACGGTCATTGCGTCCGCCGTCGTCGCTGCAGCCTGCTCAGGCGTCGTTCCACTGCAACGGGTCATCCTGGCACTGGTACACGCCGTCGTTCTTCACATAGGGGTAGATCGCCATCGTCCAGAAGGCAGCGGAGTCACGAGGCAGTCCGTTGTTACCACCGTTGCAGAAGAATCCCCAGTTCCAGCCGGGGAATCTCTCGTCGTAGTCCTGCAGGTACTGCAGCATGCCCATCGTGATCTGCTTCATGTTAGACAGACAGGCAGTCTTACGGGCACTGGCTCTCGCCTGTGCAAACACAGGGAACAGGATGGCTGCCAGTATCGCGATAATCGCGATCACGACCAGCAGCTCGATGAGCGTAAAAGCGTTGCGTTTCATAGGATAACCCTCCTCTTTGTAAGTTTTAGGTTAACCGAGATAAATGCGCCGCCCTCATCGTGTCGGAGGCGCAGTAGGCGCAGGTGCGCCCTGTGACGGTGCTCTGCCGGGGCCAGGCGGTTGATTGCCGAACATCTGCTCCAGTTGCTTACGCTGTTCCTCGGTCAATCCCCGTTTCCCCGGACTACCGGTGTATCGCCAGACAACTGCAGCCGCGATGACTACCACCACAATGATAATCACCCAAGCGACCACTGGCGACACCTGCTTCTGTTTCCAACTGGACACCGAGAGTTTTACCCCCTTTCCGTCCTTTTCGGGCTGATACCACCCTACCTATACCTTAGCACACACCTGCGGATTTGTCAATAAGTTTTGCGCCCATAAACCATGCACATTTTGGCAATAGCATCTGCCAGCGCCTCGCTTAAATGCTCCCATCGGCACCGCCACTGCCAGTTGCCCTCCTCGCGCCCGGGCTGGTTCATTCGAGCATCACTGCCTAAGCCCAGCCAGTCCTGCAGAGGGATAATCGCCACTCGTGCGACCGATGCATAAGCCAGCCGTATCATCTCCCAGTGAATACTGATATACTCGTGCCCAATGTAATCGATGATACGTCTCTTTTCTCCCTCGTCCAAACCCGCAAACCAGCCTATCAGCGTATCGTTATCATGTGTGCCGGTGTATACCACTGTATCCGGCTCATAGTTGTAAGGTAAGTAAGGGTTGTCAGGACTGCCATCAAAAGCAAACTGCAGTACCCGCATTCCGGGAAACCCCAGCTCCTTGCGCAAACGCACCACGTCGGGAGTAATAATGCCTAAATCCTCCGCCACAATGGGCAAGTTGCCCAATTCTCGCTTCAGCGCACGGAAGAGTCCTCTGCCAGGTACCCGCACCCATGTGCCCTTGATCGCCGTTGGCTCCGAAGCGGGCACACGCCAGTACGCCGCAAACCCGCGAAAGTGGTCTACCCGAATCATATCCACCAGCTGCAGTACCCGGCGAAACCTCTCGATCCACCAGCGGTAGCCGCTGCGCCTTAACCTCTCCCAGCGATAGACAGGGTTTCCCCACCGCTGTCCCGTAGGGCTGAAGTAGTCGGGAGGAACGCCGGCGACGAACGTCGGGTTTCCCTGAGCGTCCAGATAAAACATTTCAGGGTGTGCCCATACATCTGCACTGTCATGTGCTACAAAAATGGGCATATCCCCCATGATGCGGATGCCTCGCTCGTTCGCGTACCGCTTGAGGTCCAGCCATTGCGCCACGAAACGATGCTGGAGAAACACATGGAACTGCACTTCGTCCGCCAGCTGTTGCAGGGCATGTTGCAGAGCGTCCGGCTTGCGTGCAACGAGCTCTTTATCCCATTCCGTCCACGCTCTGCCTCCATACGCCTGCTTCAAAGCCACAAACAGGGCAAAGTCATCCAGCCACCACCCCTGCTCGGCGCGAAAAGCCTGTAAACGATGATATTCGTCGCTGTCGGCAAGCGATTTCCAGCGTTCGTAAGCGCGTCGCAAAAACGCCATCTTGCACGGGATAACCGCGCCATAGTCAACACGCTCCGCCGGCAACGCCGGATATTCAGCAAGGTCGTCGTCGGTCAACAAGCCTTCGCGGTGCAGGCGTTGCAGGCTGATAAGCAGTGGGTTACCCGCAAATGCAGAGAAGGCGGCGTATGGCGAGTCGGCGAAGCCCGTCGGGCCGAGAGGCAGTACCTGCCAGATGCTCTGACGCGCTCGTACCAACCAGTCCACAAAGCGATACGCCTCATCTCCCAGTTCGCCGATGCCGAACGCACCGGGCAAGGATGTGGGATGCAACAGGATGCCTGCACATCGTTCTGTAAAGTTCATGTCCAGTACATTCCTCCGGCTACTGCCTTACTCCTGCTGGCTATGCTATAATAACCAGTGATACCGGCTTACACCGCGATAATGTTGTGGACGGGCGAGGCTCCTGCCGAGCCGTTCGGTTTGCGGTTGCGACGGAGCGCGACCCTCCAATGATGAAACGACATGACGGTTCCTGAACAGTGGAAACCCTATATCGAGACCTTGCGCCAGCGCGACCGCGCCGAGAAAGAGCGCGTGCAGAGGCGTTACGAGCGCGCGTGGGAGCTGGCTCGGCAGGCGGCGGAGGTGCTTCGGCGCGATTTTGGCGCGACGCGCGTGGTAGTGTTCGGCTCGTTGTTGCGCCCCAGCATGTTCGGCGCACGCTCGGACGTAGACATCGCCGCATGGGGCATCCATCCTCAAGATACCCTTCGCGCTATGAGCGCAGTGGCTTATCTGGACAAGGAGATCGAGGTCAACCTGGTGGACGCAAACACCTGCAAGCCGGGCATCCTTCAGGTCATCGAACGCGAAGGAGTAGAGGTATGAGCCACGATGACTATCGGGTACTCGCCGCCCGTATTCGCACAGTTGCTGGAGCAGTGGAGTGGTGAAGCAGAGCGCGGTTGATTTCCATACTCCCGACTGGGTGAAGCATGCGGTTTTCTACCAGATTTTCCCCGACCGCTTTGCCAACGGCGACCCGTCCAATGACCCAGCCAACGTACAGCCCTGGGGCACACCCCCTACCCCTCATAACTTCATGGGCGGCGACCTGCAGGGCATCCTGCAAAAGCTGGACTATCTGCAGGAGCTGGGCGTTACCGCCATCTACCTGAACCCCATCTTTCAAGCCACTTCCAATCATCGCTACAATACCTACGACTACTTCCGCATCGACCCCAAGCTGGGCACAATGGAGGACTTCCAGAATCTGCTTGGGGAGATACATCGTCGCGGGATGCGATTGATTCTGGACGGAGTGTTCAATCACTGCGGGCGAGGTTTTTATGCTTTTCACGATGTGGTGGAGAACGGCGAGCACTCGCCATACGTGGGATGGTTCCACATCAGGAAGTTCCCCATCCACCCCTATGACGGACGCAAAAAGGCGAACTACGTGAGCTGGTGGGGTATTCGCTCCCTGCCCAAGTTCAATACCGACAACCCACAGGTGCGACAGTTCTTGCTGAGCGTGGCGCGATACTGGATAGAACAGGGTGCGGACGGATGGCGGCTGGACGTGCCTAACGAGATTGACGACCCCACCTTCTGGCGTGAGTTTCGACAGGTGGTGAAATCCGCTAACCCCGATGCCTACATCGTGGGCGAAATCTGGAAAGATGCGAAACGGTGGTTACAGGGCGACCAGTTCGACGCCGTGATGAACTATCCCCTGCGCGACCTGTGCTTGGAGTTCGTTGCCAAACGCGCTATAGACGCCTCCGCGTTCGCAAAAGGTCTCCTCCGCCTGTTTCGTCGCTACCCAGCCGAAGCAACGTACAGCTTACTGAACCTGCTGGGTAGCCACGACACTCCACGCTGGCTCACTGTGTGCGGAGGAGAGGTGCGCCGTGCGATGCTGGGCTATACTATCCTGTTCACCCTGCCCGGCGCACCCTGCATCTACTACGGCGATGAAATCGGCATGAAGGGCGAAGCAGACCCGCACTGCCGTGCCTGCTTTGAGTGGGACCGGCGCAGGTGGAACCGCCGACTGCATCAGCACATCCGCCAAATGGTCGCTCTGCGCCAGAGTAGTGCCGCCTGGCGCACCGGGCGGTTCGACGTGCTTCTCGCACAGGGGGACGCGCTCGCTTATGCCCGTTGGGATGACGCTGACCTGTTCATCGTGGTGATAAACAACAGCAGAAGCCAGTGGGATGGAGTGCTCCCTCTGCACAAGATGAACCAACCGGGCCTCGATGCTCTGCAGGATGTGCAGAGCGGTGTGGTGTATCCGATAAAGAACCGAATGACGCCACTGACAGTACCGCCACATTCGTGGTCGGTGCTACAGGGCAAAGCATCTCGAGCATAGACGGCGAGATTCCCGCCGAGCCGTATTAGATGGGGGATATAAGCAATGAAAGGTTTGGTCGCTCTTATGGCTTTGGGAACACTTGGCACTGCCATCGCACAGTCTCAACCCTTCACCATCGCCGTACAGGGCAAACCGCGTTGTGTGATTGCGGTTGCTGAGGGCGCTCCATCGGAGGTGAAATCTGTCATCGCTGCCGAGCTGGCACAGGTTTTGCAGCAGGTTACCCGTACCGAAGCGCTACCTGTGGTCAACCTGCCTGTACGCCAGCCTGCCATCGTGCTCGCGCTCGCCGGTGACTTCCCCCAGATGGCAAAACAGCAGCGACTGGCGGAATTGGGACCGGAAGGCTACATCATCCACACCGAACCCAACCGCCTGTGGCTGTTGGCGAACACTGTACTAGGTCTGCGCCATGCGGTGTCGGGGCTGTTGTATGAGATAGGCTGTCGCTGGTATTTCGCCGACCCGGTATGGACGGTGATTCCTCACAAGCCCACTCTTCGGGTGAACCTTAACCTGCGCGAAAAGCCTGCGTTCAAAGATCGCGTGATATGGTACGAATGGGGAGCAAACACCCCCGTGCTGCGCGAACACTACGAAGCATGGTTCAGACGCAATCGCCAGGGTGGGCACTTCCCCGCGGACTGCGGACACGCCTACGAGCGCTATATCCCCTACAGTGAGTTTTCCGCGCATCCAGAGTGGTTTGCGCTGGTGGAGGGCAAGCGCCAGCCTACCCAGCTCTGTGTGAGCAACCCGGAGGTGCAAGAGCGCATGATAGCGGGGGTAATGGCACTATTTGAAAGGGAGCCTCAGCGCAATATGGCGTCGATAGAGCCAAATGACGGAGGCGGGTACTGTGAATGCGACCGATGTAAAGCCATCGGCAACGCCAGCGACCAGGCGTTCTATCTGGCAAACCTCGTGGCGAAGGCGGTTCGCACCCGCTACCCCGACAAATGGGTCGGACTATACTCCTATGCGTACCACAGCGAGCCTCCACGCTTTCGCATCGAGCCGGGCGTCTACGTGCAGGTGACTACCGGCTTCCGGTATACAAAGCTCAGCTTTGAGGAACAGGTCAACAAACTGCGCGAGCTCGGTGCAACGCTCGGTGTGTACGACTACTTCAGCGTCTTCCCATGGGACTGGAGCCTGCCCGGAGCCGCCAGAGCGGGACGGATTTACGAGCTCGCCGAGAGTATTAAACACTACCATCGGCTGGGATTGAGCACCTTCAGCGCAGAATCCTCCATCAGCTGGATACCCAACGGGTTAGGCTACTGGGTGGCGGCACAGCTGATGTGGAACCCCGGTCTTGACCCCAAAGCGCTGGTGGACGATTTCTTCCAAAAGGCGTTTGGAGCCGCTGCCGGTCCGATGAAACGATTATACGAACGCTGGTCCAAAGGCGAACGATTCTCCCCGCGTGGGCTGCGACTGGCTTTGAACGACCTGCAGGAGGCTTACCAGCTGAACAAGGACACGCAAGTACGCGCCCGGCTGGACCAGGTTGCTATGTACCTGCACTGGCTGCGTCTCTGGATGGAGTATGACCGCGTAGCGCGCTGGGACGAGGGTGGCAAACTGGTCGCAGAGCCAAGCGAAGTAATAGCACGCGCCCATGACCTGGTGGTGTACTCACGCCGACTGATGGACACCGGGGTTATACATTCATATCCTTTGCTCTACGACTGGTTCCGCCAGCGTTTTGCTGCGCTGGAGCGTATCCCCGGTTTCGACTGGAAGCAAACGGAAGAATGGAAGAGCGAGAACCAACAACCTCCTCAGTCTCAAGAGGTGCGACACGACTTCGAGAGCGACCTGCACCGCCTGAACGAGCTGGTGCCAGAGGCAGTGGAGATAGAGAACAGGGAGTTCAAAGGCAAGCTGGTGCCGCTGGCGCAGAAGTTGCCCAAAGCAGTACAGGCGTGGGGCAACGTGGCACGTTCCCCTCTGTTTGTGGAAAGTGGTTTGCATCTTTTCGCAGGCAAGCGGGGCGAGACTTTGCGCCTGACGTATACCCCCTTCGATAGCGGGCATACCATCGATTGCCGATGGAGCCTGCAGCGATACGATGGGCAAACCGTCGCGCAAGGTGAACTGAAAGCGCAACGCGGACAGCCTGCCACACTGGAAACGACGATTAGCGAGGATGGCGTATATGCGCTCAATCCGGGCACAGATTACTGGAAAGCGGCGCAAATAGGGTTTGACCCCCGTCCTCTGTCGGTATGGTGCGGACGGGCGGACAGGCAGGGCAAACCGCCTTTGTGCCTGTGGCTGCCGCGCCTTGACCAGCCTCTGTACTTCTATGTGCCCAGAGGAACACGCCACTTCGTGATAGGCATCGTGCAAGGCGGTTTCCCGCACACGACGCTGGAGATTCGCCTGGCAAACGGAACCATCGTACGGAGGGAGAGACTGCTTGCTGGTGACCAGATTTCCATCATCGTTGCGCAAGACATCCGCGAATATGGTGATATTTCCGAGATGGGCAAGCAGACGGTGCTGCCCTCGCACGAGCTTTCTATCGTGGTGCCGAAGGGCGCGGATGGGCAGGTGTGGGCGCTGTCGTTAAGCAGTTTGCGGTGTATCGTGGAGCTGTATGACGTTCCGCCGTTTCTGGCACACCATCCGGCTGAGCTGCTGGTGCCAGAGGACAGTCTGTGATCCGTGTCGACGGTCTGGAGGGCGAGGCTCCGTCCGAGCCGTTAGCCCCCCTGTCATCCCCCCGCAAGCAGGGGGACATAACGCTCCTCCCCGCGTGCGGGGAGGTTGGGTGGGGCGAATCGGCTCACCGGGAGGTTCGCCCTCCAATTCGGTGAAAAAGCAACCTCTCTGGAGGGCAAGGCTCCGTCCGAGCCGTCCGTTTCGGCCGTGACGGAGCGCGACCATTCACCATCATCGCTTACTCCGCCACCAGCGGGATGAGCCTACCCTCTATGCGTACGGGGTTCCCTAATTCCACCTCGACGCGCCCCAGATAGCGTGCGTGGCATCCTGCCTGCACAATCACCACGCTCCCCTCGCGCAGAGGTTGTTCCAGAACAGAATGGCTGTGTCCACCGATGATGAGGTCTATACTTTGAGCGTTCTTCGCCAGCTCGATATCGCGAGCCAGCCCGATGTGCGTGAGCGCAATTAACAGGTCTACCTGCGGGCGCAGCTGCTCTGCCAGTTCACATCCTTTGCTGATGGGGTTATCGAAAACGTATGCACTGATATGCTGGCTCAACATTCGCTCGGTAATCATCGGCACGGTCACTCCAAAGATTCCCACACGCCCGGCAGAGGTTTCCAGTATCAGGTGAGACTGCACAGGCAGTACAGCATCGCCGCGAGCGCGGATGTTGGCGCACAGCACAGGAAAGCGCGCGCGGTTGAGAGTGGTACGAAAGCCCGCTTCGGTAAAGTGGAACTCGCGGTTGCCAACAGTCATGGCGTGGTAGCCTATCTCAGACATCCGATCCAGAATAGGTTCGCCAGAGGGATTAAAAGTAAGGTTACCCGAGCCTACTGCATCGCCCGCATCTAACAGCAAAACAGGCGAGTCTGCACGCTCGCGCTGTACCACCTCGACCAGACGTGCGGCTCGCTCCTCACGCTTTATCAGGCGGTTGTGCAGGTCGTTCGTGTGCAGAATAACCAGACGACTCACGAGGTGCTTCCACCCTCACGCCGCGATTGCAGGTACCTCTCTATCGCCTGCTCCCACTCTCCACGCGCCTTCAACAGCCACTCACACACCTCGCGCACCGCACCGTTGCCGCCGGAGGCTTGCGTGACATAGTGTGCGCGCTCCTTGAGTTCGGAAGCTGCGTTTGCCACTGCAACCTTCACGCCCACCGCATCGAAAGCGGGCAGGTCGTTCAGGTCATCACCAACGTATAGCACTTCGTCTGCCTTGAGTTGCCACTGCTGGCGCAGCTTTTCGATTTGTGCCTTCTTATCGCGTATGCCCTGATAGCATTCGGTGACTTTCAGCTCCGCCGCCCGTCGCGTGAGCGCTTCCGAGACACGCCCGGAGAGTATGGCTACCCGGATACCTGCGTGACGCAGCAGTTCGATGCCCAGTCCATCGGCGACGTGGAATCGCTTGATCTCGCGCCCGGTGGGGTCGTAGTAGATACCGCCGTCGGTCAGCACACCATCCACGTCCAGTATCACCGCTTTCACCGCCTGCAGATTTTCCGGAAAGGCGGGCTGAAAACCCGACAAGGCAGGCTGAGAACCTGCCAGCACGTCCTGTTCTACCATGGCTATACAATCCCCGTTCGTAACAGGTCTTTCAACATCAGCATCCCAACCGGCTTACGCTCCGCATCCAGCACAGGCATCTCGCCGATTTTTACCGGCAGGCTTTCGAACAAATGCAGCGCCTCCACCGCCAGCGGATTGCCCTCTATCACGTATGGTGTGCGGGTCATCAGCTCTTCGGCAGGGCGGTCCAGGCTTCCCACATCGCGCAACAGGTGTCGTCGGATGTCGCCGTCGGTGATAATGCCCGCCAATGTGCCGTCGTCGTTCACAATGCACGCTGCGCCCGCGTTGGCTTTGGTGATGGCGAACAGCACATCACGCAGAGGATGGTTTTTAGGCACTATCGCAACACTGTCGCCGGTGCGCATCACATCATGCACACGCAACAGCAGCCGTCTGCCCAGCGTGCCCGCGGGATGAAATACCGCGAAGTCCTCAGGGGTGAAGCGTCGCTCCTGCATCACCGTAATCGCCAGCGCATCGCCCATCGCCAGCATGGCGGTAGTGCTCGCCGTCGGCGCAAGGTTGAACGGGCACGCTTCCCGCTCCACCGACACATCCAGCACCACGTCCGCCGCCTGCGCCAGCGTGGACTCCGTGCGCCCCACCATCGCGATGAGCTTCACGCCAATTCGTTTCAGCGCAGGCAGTATCGCCAGTAGTTCGTCCGTCTCCCCGCTGGTGGAGAACGCCAGCACCACATCATCGGTGGTGACCATGCCCAGGTCGCCGTGAACTCCCTCCGCAGGATGCATGAAAAAGCTCGGCGTGCCTGTGCTGGCGAAGGTAGCGGCTACTTTGCGGGCGATCGCCCCCGACTTGCCCATGCCCGTGGTGACCACTCTACCCTTGCAGGAGAGAATGGTTTGCACCGCCTGCACGAACCGCTCGTCCAGGCGGTCTATCAGGCGCAAAATGCTCTGCGCCTCGGTCTGGAGTACTTCTCTGGCTACCTCTATCATCTCATGGTTATTATATCAGTTTTGCGCAGGCAAATAACAGGTGGAGGGCAGGGCTCCTTCCGGGCCGTTCTATCCTGTAAGAGGGTAGCCTCCTGGGGTCGCTATCGACGTGCCAGCACCACCTCGCGCAACCCGCGCCATTCCAGACGACGCAGATTCTGCCCCACCATGCGAAGGTTCACCTGACGTTGCTCACCGTTTGCCGTCTTGCCGGTAGCCCTCCAGGAGCCGGCTGGTAACCGAACAAGCGGCGCTTCGTCACTGTCTCCTTCCTTCTCGATGCGGATAGCCGTTGGCGTCACTGTAATCGCCAGCGTCAGCCCCTGCCAGCGAATACGGTCGATGCGCAACGACTCCCAGCCGGATGGCAATCTGGGGTCTATCGCAAACCCGTCGCCTGTGGGCTGGAAACCCAGAAAGCCGTACAGCATTACCTGAGGCACCAGCACGCTCTCGAAAAACTCCATGTCCAGCCCCAGACCGCCCGCAGTACCGCCCCCTTGTAGCGTGCCCGGACGAGAGCCATCGTAGTACTTGCGGTAGCCGCCTGCCCGCTCCACCTCCTCGTACCAGCGCAGAATCTCCTGCAGACGGTTCCACGCGTCGTCCGCTCCGCGCACCTTCAGCCGAGCCATCAGGTCATAGTAGGAAAAGCCCAGCACCGCACCACCGTCCTGCACCTGGTCCCCGAAGGCGATGCCCTCTGGTGAGCTCCACGCCCAGAAGTAGTAATCGATGTTACGCCTTGTGCTGGCGCGCGGGGCAAACCGCCAGAAGTAGATGTCCTTTCCCTGCGCGGTATCGCCTTCCACAACGCGCTCTCCACAAACCCAGGCGAGAATGTCCCGAGCATGTTCAGGCGTGGCGAAGTCGTAAGCAACCGCTTCGAGATTCAGAAAGGTGAAGCCGTAGTCGTGCATTATGCCGTCGGCGTCCACAGGAGCGAAACGTCGGGTTTGAGGGTTCCAGAAGAGGCGGTTACCTGCCGCCTTGACCTCCTCAGCATGTTTCAGCAGTTCGTGGGGGTCAAAGGCGTAGACGCCACGAGGCATATTCCAGCCCGGATTACGTATGACCTCCTGCTCGATCTCCGCCATCTTGCGCAGGGCGTCGTAGTAGTGGACGGTCGCGTACACGTCCTTTGCGCCAAACGGTAGCAGGTCCCAGTAGTTATTTCCCACACCACTGCCGTGCACTATCTGCTTCTTGCCGTCGGGAGTATAACGCACCCCGCTGCGCCCTTCATGCCCCACCCATCGGGTATCCACCACCTTTTCCTGCAGGGTGTGATGTTCGGTCATCAGGTAACGCAGGGCAAGACGCATGCGGTTCAGGTTCTGCCGTAGAAAGTTCAGGTCGCGCGTCCACCAGAAATACATGGCGCATCCCCGCACGAAGTTTTGCGCGTTGATGTTGTGACGGGTGTCGTACTGGGTGAAAAACGCTTGAATGACCACCTCGCCGCCCGGTTTGGGGTTACCGAAACCGATTCGCAAGCGCGTGATGTCACCCTTCCACAGGGGATGGCGATACATCGGGATCGCCTCGTAGTGGATGGTGTCGCCTGTGTGCGGATTGAAATAGAAACGCCGCTCTGGCGAAAACTCCGGCTGCTCGCGCGTTGTCCACTCGATGTAAGGCTGAGCATCCTCTATCCCCTTTCCTTTCCAGCGCAGTTGCAAGAACGGCGACTCGTAGGGGTCTACATCGCAGGGCGGAGCGGTAACCGACGAGTTCGCTCCCGTCAGGATAACTTTCCAGCCTTCCTCCGTTACCCCCGCGCTTTCGGCGTGCAGCACCTGCCAGTCGTCGGGCGTGCTCAGCTTATCGGTACGCCAGCCTGGTCCCACAGTGTCTTTGAACGAGAAGTGCCAGCCTGCGGTTCGCCTGCCCTGATTCCAGAACGGGAAAGGCCAGCCCAGTGGATGGGCGATAGAAGCGTGCTGATGTGTGGCAACATAGCCTTCTGCGTCTATAACGCGCGCACTCAACACCTGCTTCCACTGCTGGCGGAAGGAATCGGCGTAGCCGCCGGTATCCACTGCAGGCCACAGCGATGCCAGCGAAAGCCACTCATCCCACAGGGTCGCCTTTGGCCCTGCACCCGGATAGTGCAGCCAGAACAGGCGGCGCAGGGTATCCAGAGGCTTCTCCCGCCCCGGTACCTGAAAGCGCGGGAAGTCATCGGGAATTTGCTCGGAGGCAGAGGCTCCTGCGACTGCCAGCGCTGCAACCAGTGTCATACTCCACAACACCCACATACGCACACCTCACCGTAGAGATTGAAGAGCTCTTTCAACGCTCAGGCGCAGTTTCCCTGTTGGGCTGAGTAGCAGTTCCTTCCCTCTTGTGATATGATGTATATGCTCTTCGCTTCGCGACGAAGCGGGACCGTTTACCGGACGAGGCACATCGACATGCGCAGGTATCCAGGACCTCTCAGCCAGCAGATGCTGGAAGAACTGGCGCACTACGTCATCGCCGAGCCAAAGCCGTTCGTGATTGACCTCGAGAAGAGCGAGGGCATGTGGCTGGCAACCGTAGACGGTCAGCGCGTGTTCGACTGGGCGGGGTACTATGCTTCCAAGCTTATCGGGCATAACCACCCGCGTCTGTACGAACCCGAATACCTGAAGAAGCTCGCCCGCGCCGCAAATAACAAGGTCGCCAACCCCGACTTCCTCACACCGGAATGCCTGGAATACTACCGCCTGCTGCATGAGCTCGCGCCGCAGTGTATGCGCAATCCGCGTCTGGAGGTGTATGTGGTCAACTCCGGCGCGGAGGCGGTAGAAAACATGATGAAATATCTCATCAACCTGCACCACCACAAGCTGCTCAAGAAAGGCAGGTTACCCAACCCGAGGCGATTCATCTACTTTGACCAGGCGTTTCACGGGCGTACGGTGTTCGCCTTGAACGTGACGCAGGTGGTGCACGACCCTGTTGTGACCAAAGACTTCCACGGCTTCATCCCGGGTAACATTCAGGTTCCCTTCCCTGCTATCGACACTTCGCTTCCCGAATCCGAAAACCGTGCCCGCACCCGGCGCAGTCTGGAAATCGTGGAGGACTTCCTGCAGCGCTATCAGGGCGAAGTGGTGGGCATCATCGTAGAGCCTTTGCAGGGTGCTGGCGGTCACCGCGTGGCGTTACCGGAGTTCTTTCGCGGGCTGAGCGAGTTGGCGCATCGGTACGATGTGTACCTGGGCTTTGACGAGGTGCAGACCGCCGGCGGACAGACGGGAACCTTCTTCGCCTGCGACCAGTTTGACCTCCCCTATCCCCCGCAAGCGGTAGCAGCCGCCAAAAAACTGGGCAACGGCGTAGTATATATGCTTTATCCGATGGAAGACAGGGGCGTACTGGACTCTACCTGGGGCGGTACGCTGGCAGATATGGTACGCTTCGTGCAGGAGATGAAGATTGTGCGCGAAGAACGACTGATTGAACAGGTTCCGCAGAAGGCGGCGGTGCTGGTAGAAGGTTTGAACGCTCTGGCGCAACGTTACCCCGACGTGATTTACAACGTACGCGGCATGGGGTTGTATCAGGGTTTCAGCCTGCGCCGCCCTGAATTGCGCAAACAGCTGCTGGAAATTGCCCTGCAAGAAGAAGACACGCTACTGCTCGGTGCGGGCACGGACACTATCCGCCTGCGCCCCAATCTGAGCGTAACAAGTGACGACATCCATCTGTTCCTGCAGAAGCTGGAGCGCGTGCTGCAAAAGGTGGCATCATGATACCCTCCACGCTTTTGGCAATTGACGCAGGCGGTACCAAAACCGACCTGCTGTGGGCACAACCGGACGGCCGTGTGCTGGCGCACGTACAGGGTCAGGGCATCAATATCGCCAGCAAGCCGCCGGGAGCATGGCAAGAGGCACTGGAAGCGCTGTTCCGTCAGGCAGGCGTCGACCGCGAGACGGTACACGTGGTATGCGCAGGCGCGGCAGGTTACACCCTGCCCGATCGTCGTGCTCTGTTTGAACACCTGTTGCAACAGATGCTCCCGGGCGCGCGAGTGCTTGTGCTGGCGGACTACGCTATTGCGCTGGAAGGGGCTACCGGAGGTAACCCCGGCGTGCTGGTCATTGCGGGAACCGGCTCCATCGCCTGTGGGCGTGACCGCGAGGGCAAACTGATGCGTGTGGGAGGCTGGGGCTACCTGCTGGGCGACGAGGGAAGCGGCTTCTGGATAGGACGGGAAGCCATCCGCGCGGTGCTCGCGGCAACCGAAGGCTGGGGCGAACAGACCCGGCTATATGAGATGCTCTCGGAGACGCTGGGTTCCGCCGACTGCGGCGAATGGCTGAGCGCGCTCTATCGCACCCAGAACCCGCAATCCTTGCTGGCTCAACTTGCCCCCCATGTCACCGAAGCGGCGGAACAGGGAGACACGCCAGCACAACGTATCTTGCTCCACGCCGCCGACCACCTTGCCGGTCTGGTTACCCGGCTGACGCAACACCTCCACCTGCCGGAAGATTTTCCCGTATGTACCGTCGGCGGGGTATGGCAATCTCAAGCGGTGCTGCGGCGGTTTCATCAGCAGTTGGGTGAGCGGCTATTACACTGGCAAGGCGAGGTGAAGCCGCCGATGTATTCGCCAGTGGAAGGAGCGCTCCTTATCGCCCAGCGCATGATGTGGGCGTAGGCACACCTTTATCGCCATTCCTGCACAATCACGTTGGAAAGAGTATCCCTTCCATCTGTACAGGACAGAAACTCGTGACGACAGCAGATTGAGGTGTGACGTAAGTATTCGCAGAAGGGGCTGTACCAGCTTGTGCTGAGCGAGTGAAAGTGATACAATAGCAACGTTCTCGTCTGACGAAGTCAGGCTTGTTGCCAACAAAAGGGAGTTCAACCAGGCAAAATTACAAAGTGTGAGCAGAAGTTAACCGGCGTATGTATTCGACAGACTTCGCCTTACTGCGCTTGGCACACCTGCAGGTGAAGCGCGAACCGTTGGGCGACCGGTCTGTAAGGCGAATTGGGTTAGTAATTCAAGGAGGTAGTGGATGAATCTAATCAGGCGTGCGGCAAACAACAGTGATCCCAGGTCTCTCGCGATTCGCCTCAGGCAGAGAAGGTTTCAACTCTTCAAAAGGCTGTTACAGGATGTTCCAAGACCTGCTAAGATACTGGATGTCGGTGGCACGCAGCAGTTCTGGGAAATGATGGGCTTTGTTAACGAGCCCGACATTCATATCACGTTGCTAAACCTGTATCCTGTTCAAACAAAGTACCCGAATTTTACGTCTGTGGTTGGAGACGGGACCGATTTGAAGCAGTTTGGAGACGGCGAATTTGACGTTGTGTTCTCGAACTCCGTCATCGAACACGTTGGAACGTTCGCCAACCAGCAGCGGATGGCTCAGGAAATACAAAGGGTCGGAAAGCGATATTTTGTTCAGACCCCGAACTTCTATTTTCCTATCGAACCCCACTTCCTGTTTCCCGGGTTTCACTGGTTGCCGATAAAGGCGCGTGTATGGCTCGTCACGCACTTCAGTTTAGGTTGGTACAGGAAGATGGATGATGTCACAGCAGCCCAGCGAGCAGTGCAAAGTATACGGTTGCTCACGAAAGCGGAGATGAGGAAACTGTTTCCAGGCGCAAAAATACATTGTGAGAGGTTCTTGTTACTGGGAAAATCATTCACCGCCTACTACTGGGGAGACGATTCGAAATAGCAAGCCGCTCGACTCGCACTACCAGCCGACACACTCTGCGCTCCGGCTGAAGCGTATCTGGTCTGCCCATCATTCTAAAGGCGATTCAGGCATCGGTAATATACTATTACCCCTGTTTGAACCGCTCGAGCAGTAAGCGTTTCGCACCCTCTTTGTCGTTGGGCGCGAGCCTGCCCTCGATCACCTCGTTGAGCAGGAACGCTTTGCACTCGCCCACCTGCTTGCCTGCGGGAATGCCCAGAATCTGCATAATCTCGCGCCCGCTCAGGGGACTGTCCAGCTTCTGTACATCCTCGCGCGAGGTAAGCACACGGATGCGCTGTTCCAGTGCGTCGATATCCGCTTTGGGAAAGGCGGGGTTGCTTGCGGCGATGTCCGCCCGCACAAGGCTCAGCAGTTCATCCAGCAAGCCGTTCGCGTCTCGAATCAGTCGGCGCACTGCCGCGTCGCTCCACGAATAATCGTACTCGCCCGGACGCATGTGCAGGCGCACCAGTTTCACTACCGGTTCCACGATATCGTTGCTGTAGCGCAACCGCCTGAGCAGGTGCGCCGCAATCTGCGCCCCCACGTTCTGGTGCCCGTAAAAATGCACGCCCTTTTCATCCACCGTGCGTGTAGCCGGTTTGCCCACATCGTGCAGCAACGCCGCCAGCCGAAGCACCAGCGAGGCGTTAGACGGCAGGTTTTCCAGCACCTTCAATGTGTGCTCCCACACGTCGTAAAGGTGGTACTGGTTCTGCTCCACACCATGCATCCGCGCCAGTTCTGGCGCAAACTGCTCCAGTAAGCCGGTTCCCCTCAGCAATCGCAAGCCTTTCACCGCGTGCGGTGCCTGAAGCAGCTTGGTAAACTCGTCGCGGATGCGCTCCATGCTGATAATCTGCAGGCGATGGGCGGTTTTCTGAACCGCCTCGAGGGTGCTCGGCTCGATGTCGAAGCCCAGTTGCGCGGCAAAGCGCACTGCTCGCATCGCGCGAAGGGGGTCTTCTTCGAAGGTCACCATCGGCTCCAGCGGCGTACGCAACAGTCCTGCCTGTAAATCGCTCAACCCCATGCCCGTCAGGTCGAGCAGCTCGCCGGTGTGCAGGTTGCGCATCAGGGTGTTCACCGTAAAGTCGCGGCGAAAGGCATCCTCACGCAGGGTAGCGGGCTGTACCTGTACCGGCTTGCGGCTGTCGGCAGAGTAGCTCTCACGCCGTGCGGTGACCAGTTCGAACTGTACCCCATTGATGTGCACCATCGCCGTGCCGAAGCGCGGGTAGGTGACAGGCAAATGGTCGGTAACTCCCTGTGCGTGCAACCAGTGCGCCAGCTCCAGCGCGTTCAGCTCCGTCACGATGTCCACATCCGGCGGTAGCGGACGACCGAGCAGTTCATCGCGCACCACACCGCCCACCAGATACAGATGACGCTCCCATCTGGTACCGCGCGTGACCTGACGTAGCTTGTCGATAGCAACCAGCAGATTACTCATACCATCGAGTGTACCACGCTTTTGGGCGAAGCGGGTACCCCCTCACGGTCGCACTACCGGACCTGTCCTGTATGTGGGGGCAATTCATCATGCCACCGTCAGCACCAGTGTCTGCCCCCCTTGCACTGAGACAGGCACTCCGCGTCTCAGCTGCTCGCCATTCAACCGGCGCTCCTGATGCCCTGTTCGCACCCGATAGGTGTTGTTCGCCTCTACCGTAAACCACTCAGGAAACTCGTTCAGGCGCGGGTAGTTGACGGCGAGGCGCAGATGTTCGTGGTGGCGCGGTCGGTCAAAAAGCAGCACGCCCTGCCAGTCCCGTTCCGCGCTCAGCGCGATTGTCAGCCTGTTGCCCTGTTGAATAGCCCCCACACGCAGGTCGGCGCGCCAGGGGCGCGGCACAATACCCTGCGTATAGTACAGGGCAACCATCAGCAGCGTGCGGGCGGTGTTGCCGTCGCCGTACCAGCCTTCCACGATGCCGTCCTCGCGCTGTTTGCCGAGAAAGTGGGGCAACACCGCTTCCATCCAGCGAAAGCCGTTTGCGACGGACAGACGATTGAGCAGGAGCAACGCGCCCTCGATGGCATCGGCGAAGGAGTCCGCCCCTTCCCACAGTAGATACTGCGGCTGATAGATATGCTCCAGTGCAAACCTCGCCGCTTCGGTGAATCGCTCATCACCCGTCGCCAGCCCAAAGGTGTACACGCCGCTGAGCGCATAGCCCCACGTGTCGGGTACTGCCCTGTTGCGCACCTCGGCGGTAGAAGCGGTCAGCAAGCCGTACCACAAGCCATCCTGGTTGCGTGCCTTCTCCAGCAGTCGTTCGAACATCTGGCGTAGAGGGCGTTCATATCGCCTCGCTTTGGCAGGGTTTGCTTCACGCATCATCAGATACAGCTCCGACAACCCGCCGATAATTTCGTTGCCGTGGTCGTTCAGGCTCAGTACGTCGTTCAACGGCTTATGGGCGGCGAAATCCCAGCGATGGGCAGGCAAACCGCCGTTGCGCGGGATGACCTCGAAGCAGTAGGCATCCCCAATCCGCTCTGCCCAGCGCAGGTAGCGCTCATCACGGGTCATGGCGAACAGTCGGCTGAGCACCTGCAATACCTCGCCGTTGACCTCGGTATCGTCGGCGGGCAGATTACCCCACTCCGAGCGTACCGGAGCGTGCTCGAAGAGGGCATCTATCAGCTCGGTCATGCGCTCCGTCCACCAGCCCTTGCCCATCACCTCCGTCATCGGCAGTAAGCCATCCTTGCAGTACTCCGCCGCGCCAAACACCAGCCTGCGGATGTCCACCTCAGGATGTACGAAACCGCCCTTCTCCAGGTCGTACCAGTCGGGCAGTGCGCCGAGCCGATTGGTCAGCTTGCGCTCGTTGTCGAACACGCGCTGGATGTCCGGCAACCGCTCAGGCACGAGAAAGTGCGCGGTGAGGTACAGAAAAGGCACAAGGTCGGCGGCGTTGTCGTTAGGCGCCCATACGCGCTGGTCGGTGCGACGAGGTAGCAGGTCGGTGCGCTTGTCCCGTATCGCCCACCAGCCGTCCAGCACTCCCAGCGCACGCAGGCAGGCGCGCCGTGCTATCTCGCCACGCCGCAAGCATTCGCGCACGGTGTCGCGCTCTCCACGCCAGGGCGGAACAGCTCCCAGCACCTGCGGTAACGCCATCCACCACCGGTTGCCGCGAAACACGTGTCCGCCCGGGTGGGTGTCCAGATGGAAATTCTCCTCTGCACGAAAGACGCGATACGCCTGTCGTATCTCCTCTGCAGGCTGGCGGGCAATGGAAATGGGGAAGCCGCCCGGAGCACGCTCCTGCTCACCAAGCTCGCAGATGAGCACGCGCGGAGCGACGCACGCGAAGATGTCGGCAAAATCGAAGTGCTCCTCCAGTCCGGGGAAGTTCCAGCAGGGGCAGTGCCCGTTCTTCATGTTCTCTACGGTGGTCAGCCAGCCGCTGCTGCAGGCGATTTTCACCCGCTCGTCCAGTGCGGCGACGTACATGGTGGTCTCCCCACCCAGCGACAGCCCCGCCACACCGAGTTGTCGCACGTTCACCTGCGGCAGGCTTACCAGATAGTCGATACACCGCAGACAATCCCACACCCGTTCACCCATCAGCGACCAGTTCTCGTGCTGCAGGTCATGCGAGCCGATGTCGGGGGCAAGCACCACATAGCCCATCTCCGCCAGCGCGCGTCCATACCAGTACAGTCCTTCGCCTTTCACGACCTGTTCACCCGTACCGCCGTGACCGTGCAAAGCAAGCACGGCAGGTACTTTGCCAGAAACCTTCTGTGGAACGGCGAGCCAGGCGTGTACGCGACGGTCGGGCAGGGTTTGCAGAGTGATTTCCTCCAGCACGTACCCGCCCGCCGGAACCTCGATGCGGCGAACCACCTGCGGGTTGAGTGGAACACGCGGCGGTTGCCCTCCGCCCATCATCAGATCAAACAGTTTCCGGCGAACCTGTGTTTGCCAGCGACGGGCTTCTGCCGGCGTATGGGCGTTAAAGCGCATCCGGCGCGTGGTGGGCTGTTGTGACCGTAGATGCACAGGCATAGATAGCAACACTCCCAAGTGTTATTTGAAAAGGTAATTCGCGTTGGGTGTCAACTCTCCTTCTGCCGGTTGTGAAACTTCCGAAACCGCAGGCAGACAAGGAGCAGGCACAGAATATACTCTCTGGAAAATCACCCCAGAGTGAGGAGGTCATCAGAAGAGACAGTGACCTATAGCGAATCCATAGACGTTTTGCTCTCCACCGATGTTGGCGCGGAGATGGACGACCAGTGGGCGATAGCCCACCTCACCCTTCATCCGAACGTGAACCTGCTGGGCATTGTGACCACGCACACGCCCTACCAGACGGCGCAACGCTCGGCAGAGGTGGCACACGAAGTACTGAGCCATCTGCCCATCGCCGAGAAGCCGCCGGTAATACCCGGCTCCAGCGCACCGTTAGAAAGCAGAGACCAACCCCGGCACAACGAGGGCATAGACTTCATCATCGAAACCGCGCGGCGGTACGGCTCTCACCGACCATTGACTCTGCTCACCATCGGCGCGGCGACAGACGCCGCTTCTGCACTGTTGCTGGAACCATCTCTGGCGGAGCGTGTGCGGATGGTATCGATGGCGTTCCACAGCGTGGAGGGAGGTGGGCACGAGTTTAACGTGCAAAACGACCCGAAGGCGTGGCAGGTGATTCTGGATGCACCTGTGCCTCTCACCATCGGGCCCGCCGAGACCTGCCTGCGCGACCTGCTGATGCCTCTGGACAAAGCGCGTTCGCTGTTCGAAGGGTGCGGCGAAGCGGGAGAGTATCTGGTGGACTTGCTCCGGTGGTGGCTGGAAGCACAGCCGAAGGTGGTCAAGGACGTAACCGGCAGAGGCGATGCCTGGCCCATCTGGGATGAGATTGTGACCGCGCACCTGCTCGGCTTGACGGAGACACAAACGCTGCCTCGTCCCTACCTGCTGGATAATCTGGATTTTGAGTTCGCTCCGCGCGAGGGACATCCGTATCCGACAGTCAGGTGGATTAAAGCGGTGGACTCAGAAAGGTTGTGGAGCGATTTGGCGCAGTTGTTGAAAGGGTAAGTGGAGGGCGAGGCTCCATCCGAGCCGCCGGATTTTGGTCGCGGCGGAGCGCACCCCTCCAATAGTGGCGACTGGTCACAGCGGAGTGTAACCCTCCCCTTCAAAATAGTGCGAAAGCAGCCACGTAACCTCTCTTCTGGCTCAGGCGTCGTAAAGGGTGAACAGCAAGGTCACGAAAGGAGGCTGAAACCGTGCACAGAATGGGACGGGCAGTCTGCCTGCTGGAGGTTCTACTCGGTGTCTTCGGGGTGGTAGCCTTCCGCGCCTGGTCATCTCCGCCGTCCGGGTTGTATGTGTCTCCCGATTACAACGAACATTCCTGCCGAATTGCCGAAGCCTACTCCAACCGCTGTTTGCAACACAGTGCCTTTTTCTCCGTAGCAACCCACCGCCGTCCGGGACCGGTGACTCAGCAAGAGGCAGACGACCACATCAGGCAGATGTTACACATCGCCCGCACTCTTTACTGCACCCCGCCGCCGGTGAACGAGACGGAGCTACGCAGGGTCATTACCGCACCGACGGAGCAACTGCCTGTATTGATAAAGTCGTCCAACTCCATACTGGCGGCACATGCGGCGGTAGAAGCCATCCTGCGCGGGGCAAAGGGATGCATCCCTGCTCTTGCTCACGTGGCAATGCACTGGCAGCCGAATGGAAAAGGCAGGGAGATGATAGCGCACCGTGATTTGCCGTATCTTGCGGTGCATGGAATCGCTCTCCTCGCAGGCAGAGAGGCGCGTCCCACCCTGGAACCGCTGCTGAAAGCGCGCTCCTCGCAGGTGCGCACAATCGCCGCCTACGAGCTGAGCTTTTTCGGGGACAAACGGGCGATACCTTTTCTGCGTCGGGCGTTTGAGCAAGCAACCCAGCCACCATACCACGCCCCGAACTTCCGCGCAACGAAGATAGCAATGCGCCTGATTGCGCTGGGTGATGCGGATACCAGGGCACGAGCGAAATACCTGCTCAGCAAGCTATATGGGGATGGTCGCTATCTCCTGCCTGCTCTGGCAGAGCGACGCAAGCCGGAGATTTTGCAGTTCATCCGCCAGATGATGGTGAGCCGCGAGTATCACGGGGTGCGCAAGTGGGCTGCGATCGCACTGGGCAGGATACGCGATAAGAAGGCTCTGCCGTATTTGCTTCGGGCGCTGGAAGACCCCGGTCGCGAGGTGGCGGAACATGCCATGAAAGCGATTGAGCAGATTGGCGACGCCTCCGTTGTGCCTCAGCTGCGTCGCATCGCCGAACACATACGTCCACACAAGACTGTGTTGCTCTACCGTAACAATCACGACCCGTCAGCACCTATCTTCTTCGCAGATGAAATACTGCGGGTTGCCAGGTCACTGGAGGAACGAGCACGCAGGTGAACATTCAGGCTGGTTTTTTCCCCGCTTTTTCATCGCTCCCCGTAAAACTAACATGTGCATTTCCTGCAGGCTTGCCAAAAATATATCGTGTGTAGGAAATGAAGCATGGAGCAGGTATGATGGGAAGTCGCAGATGGACACCCTTATTGTTTCCACGCAGCTGGCAGCTGGTGGTGGTCGAGGTGCCGGCGGATCAGCTCGACCGTATTTCGCGTCGCAACCGCCAGATATGGCGCCAGCTGGCGCACGTGGACCCCGATTTGGCCCGCGAGGTGGAACCCTTCCTTAACCTCTGCCTCGCCAACGGTAATTCCATAGATACCACTACTCACAGCACGCTGTAGGGGTCGATATCCACCTGCAGTGTGCCCCCTTGCACAGGAGCCAACCCCTCCAGTGCACTATGCAACAGGTCGGGCAACACCTCCGGCTGATAACACTTCACCAGGCAGTGCCACCGCCACAAGCCACGCAAGCGGGGTATCGGCGCCTGCACCGGTCCCAGAACCTCTGCATCGATACGCTCGGCTGCTATCACCTCGCGACATCGCTCCGCCGCGCGTCGGCAGGTCTCTTCCGCCCTTGCCTCCTCGGGATGGGTAGCGAGGATGTTTGCCAGTCTGGAGAAAGGCGGATAGCGCAGCTCCTCGCGGTGCAGGATTTCGTGCTCGTAAAACTGCAGGTAGTCGTGAGTGGCGGCGGTCTGTATCGCCTCATGTTCGGGGTTAAAGGTTTGCACCACCACTTCGCCCGGCTGATGCGCCCGCCCCGCTCTACCCGCTACCTGCGTTAGCAGCTGGAAAGCCCGTTCGGCGGCACGGAAGTCGGGAATATGCAACGCCGTATCCGCGCTCACCACACCCACCAGCGTCACCTTCGGAAAGTCCAGACCTTTCGCCACCATCTGCGTGCCGATGAGCACATCCGCCTCGTGCGCCCGAAAGCGAGCCAGCAAGACGTGATGCGCCCCTTTGCGAGTAGTGGTATCGCGGTCCATGCGTAGAAGCCGCGCGTCGGGAAACAGCTGCTGCATCTCTTCTTCCACCCGCTGAGTGCCCAAGCCGAAGGGGTAGATGTGCACCGAGCCGCATGATGGGCACCTGGTGGGAACGCTCTGTCGGTAATCGCAATGGTGACAGCGCAAAGAGTGGTCCACCTTGTGATAGGAGAGCGACACCTCACACCGACGACACTTCACCACGGTGCCGCACTTCCGGCACATCACAAAGGATGCGTACGCTCGCCGGTTGAGGAAGAGGATGACCTGCTCACCCCGCTGCAGGCGTTCGGCAATCGCTTCTGCCATCCGCTGGCTGAAAACGCCCCCTCGCGCCCGCGGAGCCTCGCGCATATCTACAATATGTACTGTCGGAAGCGGACGTCCCTCCACGCGCGTGGGCAGGTGCAACAGTGTATGCGCTCCCTGTCGCGCCTGATAGAAAGTCTCTATCGAGGGCGTTGCGCTGCCCATGAGCAGTACCGCCCCTTCCCGAC
>BEHS01000012.1 GCA_002898895.1 bacterium HR16
ATCTGTGAAGGTGCTTTTTCTGGGAACGGCTGCGGCGGAAGGTGTGCCGGGGCTGTTTTGTGGATGCGAGGTGTGTCGACTTGCGCGAGAGCGCGGCGGGAAGAACCTGCGCACACGTAGTTCGATATTTATCGACGACACGCTGAAGATTGACCTGCCCCCCGATACACTGCACCACGTGTTGACTTACGGGCTGGACCTGTCGCGACTGCGGCACTTGCTGATTACGCATACCCACGAAGACCATCTGGCGCTGCATGAGCTGGGATACCTGGTGCCGGGCTTCGCCTATCGCGACCTGCCTCTGGCAATATACGGGAGCGAGGATTTCGTGCGCGCGCTGGGCCATGTGCCCGACGAGGTGCGCAAATCGCTGGATGTGCAGGTATTGCAGCCATTCACACCGTATGAAATAGAGCGTTACACCGTGATACCGGTGCTGGCGCACCATCGAGAAGACGAGAGGTGCTTCAACTATATCGTCTCCGATGGGGTGAAGACGTTGCTGTACATGTGCGACACCGGCTGGTATCGCGATGTGACGTGGCGCTATCTGGCAGGGGTGCGGCTGGACGCTGTGATTGCGGAGTGTACCAAAGCCTTTGTGGACGCGCCTTACGATACCCATCTGGGGCTGAGTGATGTGCTGAAGTTGAAGGAGCGGCTGCTGGTGATGGGAACTGCTCATGCGGAGACGCGCTGGGCGGTCACCCACTTTTCGCACAACGGACGTCCCCTGCAGGAGGAACTGGAAGCCTTTTGTCAACCGCATGAGATTGAAGTTGCCTATGACGGATGGGTAATGGCACTTTAGCGCCGGACAAGACGTAAGAAGAATATAAGAAGAATATGAGATTCTACCGAATAAAAAGCAGGAGATAGCGCGCGCATCGTGTAACGAAAAGAGCAGTACGAGCGTCTAAACAACGCGCAAGCAGGAGGAAGGTTTGCACGAGGCGAAAAGGAATAAGCAGGTACTCTGTCGCATCGATACCGGGAGGGAAAACCGTTGACAGCCCCCTGGTGACCTGCTACAATGGGGTCGACAGGGGAGGAGGAGATTAAGGAATGGCACGTGCCCGAAAAGTGAGTGGACCCGTAGTAGGGTTGGATGTAGGCACCACCTTGATGAAGGTGGCGGAGGCGCGCCCGAGCAAAGAGGGCGTGCAGATTAACGCAGTGGGCGTGGCTCCGACGCCGGAAGGCGTCATCGATGAGAGCGGCTATATCCAGGACCCGCAGGCGCTCGGTCAGGCGATACGGCAGCTGCTTACCCAGGCGGGTATCTCCACCAAGCACGTAGTGACCTCCATTCCGGGGCAGAGTGCGCTGGTGGTGCGCGTGATCGAAATGCCCAAGATGAGCCCGTCGGAGCTGGATAAGTCGATGGCGTGGGAGGTGGAGCGGCATATCCCGTTCGCCGCGCAGGGCGATGTAGTCACAGACTACGCGGTGATTGAACGCCCCGATGCCGACCCGAACGACCCCAACATGGAAGTGCTGCTCGCCGCCGCCCAGCAAGATGTGGTGGACGCTGTGGTAAAGACGCTGTTTGCTGCGCAGCTGGACCCTGTGGCTATCGACGTGCAGGTGCTGGCGACCGCTCGCACCGTCATCGGCTTGCAACCCGAGAAGTATCAGGACAAGACGGTGGTGCTGCTGAATGTGGGGGCGACGGCGACCGACATGGGAGTGTTCACCGGCGGTGTGTTGCGTCTGCCTCGCACCATCCCTATCGCTGGCAACCACTTTACTCAGGCTATTATGGATTCGCTGGCTTACCGCGTGGAAGGAACCGACCCGCGTGAGCGGTTCGCACATGCTGAAAAACTGAAGCGAGAATACGCTGCGGTGCTTCTGGAGCGACTTGGTCCATCCGGTGCGGCTCCTACCTACGGCACCGATTTGGGTGCACCGACTGGGCTTATCGACTTCTCCCAGCCATCTGCACCGCCCGGCATGGTGGATTTTTCGACAGGCTACGGGGAGCCCAGTTTCGATGTGGAAGAGGAGCAACCGGGCACGCCGGAAGAGCAACCAGCGGAACCTGCAGCACCCGCACCTGTGGAGCCGGAGGAGACCGACCCCCTGCGCATCGAAGTATTCGATGCGATTGCGCCCGTTCTGGGGGATTTCCTGGCAGAGGTGCGTCGCTCACTGGAGTTCTATAGAGGACGAGTGCAGGGGGCGCGGATCGACGAAATCGTGCTGTGCGGTGGCACCGCGCGCATGAAGAATCTGGACAAGTTTCTTGCTCAAGAACTGGGGATACCGGTCAGTGTTGCCGATCCGTTGACCCATCAAGAGGCGCTGGTGCGTCGATACAGTATGCCCTATCTGCAGGAAGTGGCGCCATTGATGACGGTGGCTATCGGCTTGGCAATCCGGGACATGATTGACTAGGCATCCGGAGGGAAGAGAGAACCATGCTAAAACTGAACCTGTTGCCGCCTAATATCTACGAGCCGCGCAAGAAGCGAGTGTGGTTCGCGGTGTTCGTGGTGGTGTGGATTGCGCTGGCGGGCGGGCTGATTGCCTGGCAGCTGAGCCTTGTCAACCTCAAGTCGCAAAAGTCGGAAGAGCTGCAGCAGCAAGAGGCTATCGTCAGGCAGGTGGAACAGACCGAGCAGGAAGCGGCAAACACCAAAGCACTGGTGGCTCCGCTTCTAACCCGCGCGCAGCTGGCGGACGAGATTTTCCGCTACAATAAGCAGTACCCCAAGCTGTACCGCGAGGTGCGCCGCTGGACAATTGCCAGCGTGCGGTACGGCAGTCTGGGCGTTGCGCAGGGCATGACACTGCAGGCACAGGCGGTCACCCGCGACCTGGACGAAATGGCACGCTACCTGCAGATTATGCTACAATGCCCACTGTTTACCGGCGTCAGCATCTCATGGACTACTGCGGGCGGTACTACCACCACGACCACTACCGGTGGGTTTGGTGGCATGGGAGCTCCACCCTTCGGAGGCGGTTACGGCGCACCAACAACCCCGTACGGAGCCTATGGGGGCACCTACGGCGGAGCCCCTTACGGTGCACCGACAGTGCCGGGAATGCCGGGTACACCCGGTGCTCGTGCTGGTCAGCTGGGACAGAGGCAGGCAACGCAAGGCATAGTGTTTAATGTAGTAGCAACACTACGCGAACCTTTGATGAACCAGGTACAGCAATTGGTGCAGCAGCTTGTCTCCTCGCTGGGAGGTACGGGTATGACCGGCATGGGCGGTGGCATGGGCGCAGGCATGGGGCTGCCCGGCGCGCCGCCGATGATGGGTGCACCGGGCATGGGCGGTCCGATGTTTGGTGCCCCACCGAGTATGGGCGGCGGAATGGCTCCACCGAGCATGGGCGGCGGAATGGCTCCACCGCGAGCTCCGGGTATGGCGGGTCCCATGGGGGCTCCCGGGGGTATGGGAGGTCCTCGTGGTGGTGCTGGCGCGATGGCTGAATAGAAGGAGGGGCGTAGGATGCTTTCGAAACTCACTTTGCAAAACGTTATCGTGATAGGCATTGTGGTGGCGGCGGTCATCGCGTCGGGTATCTTCTTTGTGTTGATACGCCCTACGCAGGCTGAGATTAAGAACCTGGATACCCAAATAGAAGCCGCCAGCCAGCGAGCTGCCCAATTGCCTGCAGCAAAGAAACAGTTGGAGAACGCGAAGAAAGAGGTAGAAGAGGCACGGCTGAAGTGGGCGCGCTATGAGCGTTCCAAGATGCCCAACATCGATATGACCGACCGCCTGAAAGCAGCGCTGGCTTTCTGGAAGGAACCGGAGCGAACCGCCAGGCTTCTGCAGGACTTCGTGTCCAAGTCGCAGGACGTGCTTTTCTTCGGAGGTTTCGCGATTGGCGTTCCGACTACCGACCCGAACCAGCTGCCCTGGCCGATATGGATTGTGCCACTGGGTACTTTTCAGGTGCAGGGAGACTTTGAAAGCATCCTGCGCCATGTGGAAAGGTGGAATAATGCTCCCCGCCTGGTGCTGGTGGACGGACTGCAGTTGAGCGGAGTAAGCCCCCAGCTGATAGGGCAGTACACGGCGACGCTGTTCATCCTGCCTCGCGCTAAAGACGATAAGCCTGCCGAGATGCTTCCCTCAGCAGGCGCCGCACCCGGAATGGGTGGCATGGCAGGAATGGGCAGATTCGGAGGCGGGATGCCGGGTCCGATGATGGGTGCTCCGATGACGGGTCCGGTGCCGGGTGGCGCGATGATGCCGGGTGCACCTATGGGCGGAGCACGTCCCCCGATGATGGGTGGACCTGGCGGCGGAGCCGGAGTGGGAGGTCCCGCTCTGGGTGGCGGCGCCGGTGCGCCCGGAGCAGAGGAGTACTAAAGGAGGCTTGAGGAACAATGCAGCAGTGGCTCAATGACCCCAAAAACAAACCGATTGTCATCGGTGGTGCGGTAGCGGTGATACTGATCGTCGCGGTGGCATTCTTCCTGTTTATGGGAGGCGGTGGTCAGCAGCAACCTTCCTCCCCTGGCGCGACCGCAACCGCTCCTGCCGGTGGCACACCTACAGGTGGTTTGCCCGAAGACCAGCCAACACCGGCCGGGCCGGGCCCCATGGGCGCGGCGGGACCGACGGGTAGCCCAATGATGGGTGGTCCTATGATGGGCGGATACGGCGGCGCAGGAGCAGCTCAGCAGGTCGCCCAGGCACCCAAAGAGGGTAAACCGCCCTCGAAGTATCGAGTGGACCCGTTCAAACCGCTGCCCTGGGAAGCGGATATCAGCAAGCCTCCGATACTGTCGGTAGTCACGCCGGTGCGCCTCCAGCCGATACCGACCTATAAGCCGAAGGAAGAGGAACAGGAGGACGTTCTGCCGCCCCAACCCTATCGCCGTGTCGCGGGTATCATGTGGGGGCAGAGCGTCGCGGCGATTATCGAGACTCAGGGTGATCTGCCTCGCGTGGTTAAGCCCGGCGATAACCTCGACGGGCTGCGCGTGGCACGGATCGAACCAAATCAGGTCGTGCTCTCTACACTGGGTAAGAAGCCACGAGAGATTACGGTCAAACTAGGCGCCCCGATTGCGCCGGTACAACGAGCTGTCCCCGGATACGGCGGCACGCCCGGTGGAATGCCGGGCGGGATGCCCGGCGCGCCTCCAGGTGCTCCTGGCGGTGCAGGACTTTTGGAAGAATACTAACCTTAAGTCATCTCTTCTGGATGCCACTTTGGCGCTAAGCAGCGAAAAAGTGCGCAGAGAGGAAGGGATTCCAGAATGGTAAGCGAAACAATTTGAGGAGGTCTATCTTCATGCAACGAGCTTTGCGCATTGCAGCGTGCTTTGTGGTGCTCGTCAGCGCGACGGTGTCTGTAATGGCACAAGAGGGCAGCAGCCCCAGAGTAACGCTCACCCTTGAGAGCGCCAGTATCGCGGACGCTCTGAAGTTGCTCTTCCGCTCTACCGGCTACAACTACACACTGGATGAGTCGGTAGTGCAGGGTTACGTCACAGTATCGCTGAAGGACGTTACCTTTGAGACGGCACTACGCACTATCCTGCGTGCCGCCAATCCCCCGCTCACCTATCGTGTGGACGGTGGCGTGTACATCATTTCACCGAAGGTGGAAACCTATGAGAGCGGCTCCCAGGACCTGCAACAGCCCGAGGAGCCGTCGCAGCCACAGGTGCGCACGGAAAAAATCACCCTGCAGCATCTGGACTCGCTGGCTATCGCTCAGGTGCTGGGCGGAGGAGCCGTATCGCTGAATCAATCCGGCTGGACCTATAGCGGTGGTGGCTATGGTGGCTTTGGCAGAGGCTATGGTGGCTTCGGCGGAGGCTTTGGCGGAGGCTATGGCGGCTTCGGCGGAGGCTACGGTGGCTTCGGCGGTGGCTATGGTGGCTTCGGCGGAGGCGGCTTCGGTGGCTTCGGCGGAGGCGGCTTCGGTGGCTTCGGCGGAGGCGGCTTCGGCGGCTTCGGCGGAGGCGGTTGGGGCGGTGGCTTCAACCGTGGCGGCGGTGGCTGGGGCGGCGGACGCGGCGGTTTCTAAGCGTCTGCCCCCGGCCCCGTGCCGGATATCGCTGTGAAAAACGATCTGTAACGAGTAAAAGGAGGACAGAGGTTCATGACACTCCGTAAATGGCGGAACGTCGCATTACCTTTGGTGGTGGCTTGTGCTGTATGGAGTGGGTGGAGTTCGCTACCGGCGGCAGGTGCCCCTCGCGCTCAGGGGAATATGCCGTTAGTGAGCCTGACGCTGGTTGAGGCAGAGTTTCGTGATGCGGTGAACATGCTGATGCAGCGCAGTGGAGCCAGCATCGTGCTGGAACCCAGCGATAAGCCCTATCCGCGTGTGAACGTAAATCTGGTGGACATGCCGCTGGATAAAGCGCTGGAATATCTGGCACGCTCGGCTGGCGCAAAAGTGCGCCGCACCGAAGATGGAGTGTTTATCGTCGGACCACAGGGTAAAGAACCTGAGGCGGTGACCACAGCACAGCCACAGGAACCCGCTCCTGCACCTGCGCCGGTGCGGGTGCGCACGGAAAAGATGAAACTGCAGTACATCAACCCCAGCGAGTTTCTGATGCAGCTGCGCACAGACCCCGAAATCGTGGGACTGGACTGGGCGGCTCGCAACAGCGGCGCGCTGATTCAACACCTGATGGACATGACGCGCCCCGGGATGCGTCCGCTTACCCAGCCCCAGCCCATACTGCCAACACCCCAGCAGACACCAACGGTTCCAACCGCTACCGGTAACTCCAGCAATGCTGAGCACACACCCACTCCCGATACCGGCTTTGACCAGCGCGGCGCCTTCGGCGGTGGACTGGGCTATGGCATAGGTGGACAGGTCGGCGGTGGTTTGCGCGGTGGTATAGGCGGCTTCGGACAGCCGGGCGCCGGCTTCGGCGGCGCGGGCGGTTTCGGACAGCCGGGCGCGGGACTTGGTGGTCTGGGCGCAGCGGGTGGTCAGCTCGTGCAGCTCAGTGACCAGGCTCGCATTATCGCGGTGGATGTGGATAACTCCCTCATCGTGGTAGGCACCGACGAGGATATCGAAAACGTCCGGCGCTTTATCCGCCTGCTGGATGTCGCTCCCAAGCAGGTGGAAATCAAGGCAGAGTTCGTGACCGTGAAGGTCAGCGAGGTCAAACAGTTCGGCATCGACTGGCTGGTGCAGCAGTTGAACACGCAAGCGGGCAACGTGCCCGGCACCTTCGCGTCGGGTGGCAACGTCTTCATCCGCTACAGCGCGGGCAATCTGGCGGCGGAGCTGCGCACCGCCATGTCCAACGCTCGCGGGCGCGTGATCCAGGCTCCGCTTGTGACCACCTTGAACAACACGCCGGGTTCGATACTCGTGCAGACGCAGGTACCCTTCGTCACCACGATATTCACTACGCCGGGGCAAGGGCAGGTAATCCAGGGTAGTCAGGTGTTCTACGTGCCGGTGGTTTCCGGTATGACCGTGACCCCCCGCATCAACGGTGACGGCACCATTACCCTGTTTATCCCGTTGCAGCTGTCGGACATCACGGGTTCGGTACGTGCGCCGGACGGCAGCTCCTACCCCATTGTCAACAGCCAGGCGGTTTTCACCACACGGCGCGTGCCCAGTGGGCAGACGGTGGTGCTGGGCGGATTCATCCGCCGCAGCGAGGACAACTCGGTGGCGAAGTTCCCCATCCTTGGCGACCTGCCGTGGATCGGGCATCTGTTCCGCTCCACCAACCTGTCGCAGGATGATACCGAGCTGCTGATTTTCCTGACGCCTCGCATCCTCGAGGAGGCAGGAGCACCGAGCGTGGGCGTCACACCCTAAGGTTCCGACCATTGCTCGTTACGGATCGGCGCGGGGGTGAACACCCCCGCGCTTCTCATCTGCCTATGCAACAGGTTGCACTTCCAAACGTCGCGCTTATCGGCTTTATGGGCACCGGCAAGAGCTTGCTGGGGCGGATGCTGGCGCAACGGTGGGGATGGAGGTTTGTCGACACCGATTCGCTGATAGAAGAGCAGGTGGGCTGCAGCGTGGCGCAGATATTCGAGCGTTTTGGAGAGGAGTACTTTCGCAGGCAGGAAACGGAAGTTTTGCGTAGCCTGGAGCATCAGCGTCATCTGGTTATCGCTACGGGCGGGGGAGTGCCGACGCGACCGGAGAACGTACGTTCCCTGCGCCGCCATGCGGTTATCGTGTTGCTGACCGCAGAGCCAGAGGTAATTTTACAGCGTGTTCAGCCTGTAGAGACACGCCCTAAACTGTCCACAGCGCCCGACCCACTGGCGGAGATACGTCGGTTACTGCGTGAGCGCGAAACCGCTTATGCCTGTGCCGATATCCGCATAGATACTTCCACTCTCTCACCCAGCGAGGCAGTACTGCGCATCGAGGAGCTGGTTAAAGCATGGAAACCAATCCCTCCCCCTTAAGACTTCATGTGCAGTTAGGTGAGCGCAGCTATCCCATCCTTATCGGTTCGGGGGTACTGAGCAGTGCATCAGAACATCTGCGTGCCCTGCAACCCTCGCAAGTGGTTCTCGTCACTCATCCCCGGCTGGCAGAATGGTACGGAGAACCGCTGCGGCACTCCCTGGAGCAAGAAGGCATTCCGGCATATATGCTCACGGTTCCTCCGGGTGAGCGTACGAAGCGCTGGGAGGTTGTTGGACGTTTGCTCCGGCAGATGGCACAACTCGCTCTGGACAGGCGTTGCATCGTGGTAGCGCTTGGGGGAGGAGTTATCGGAGACCTCGCGGGGTTTGTGGCGGCGTGCTACCTGCGCGGGGTGCGTTACGTACAGATTCCAACCACCCTGCTGGCGCAGGTGGACTCCAGCGTGGGCGGTAAAACGGGTGTCAACCTGCCGGAGGGCAAGAATCTGGTAGGGGCGTTCCACCAGCCCGTACTTGTGTTGATAGATACCGACACCCTGAAGACACTCTCTCGCCGTCACTTCAGAGCGGGTTTAGCGGAAGTGCTGAAGTATGGTATAATCGCAGACGAAACGCTATGGCGACTGGTCAACGCCGAAGCAAACAGTTTACGGCAGTGTCATAGCACGCACCTTGCCGAGATTATCTATCGCTGTTGTGAGATTAAAGCGAACATCGTCTCTGAGGACGAGACCGAGCAGGGCGTCCGCGCAATCCTCAATTTTGGGCACACGGTGGGGCACGCTCTGGAAGCGGTGGCAGGCTATGGTCGCCTGCTACACGGCGAGGCGGTATCTATCGGCATGGTATCCGCCGCCTTGGTGGGCGAAGCGACAGGTGTTACCCCTGCAGGGACGGCGGAAGAGATAGCGCGTGCACTACGTGCTCTCGGTTTGCCGGTTGCGTTGCCTCGCGATGTGGAGTTCGATGGTCTGCTTGCCGTGATGGCGCGGGATAAAAAGGCGCGTGACGGGCAGGTACGCTTTGTGCTGATTGAGCGTATCGGGCAGGCACGTCTGCCGGTTGCGGTGAATGAAAAGGAGGTGCTTCACGCGCTGATGATGCATCGCGAGAGGTTCCATCGGGAGGCGATGTCATGGAAAACGGTCGGTCAGAGTTAGTGCAGGATTTTGTTGGGGCGATATGGGTGGTTGCGGTGGTTGTGGTTTTCCTGGGTTTGCCTTATGGCTTGCCGGAGGTTAGCGTATCGGTGCTGGAAAAGGCGTATGCACTGTGCTTAATCGGCGGAGTGGTCTGGCTGGCTCTTCGTGCAACCTCCTCTGGCAATGCGGTGAAGGGGGCAAGAAAGCGTGATTAGCCGGGTGCTGGCTGGACGGTACGAGCTGCTGGAAAAGCTGGGGGAAGGAAGCCTTTTCGCCGCCTATCGTGCCAGAGACCACGAAACGAATGCCCTTGTTACCGTGAAGCTGCTGCAACCCGCCTTTGCCGACGATACCGCGCTGGTTCACGCGCTCAAGCAATGTTTTTCTGTAACGTCGCCTCTCAATCATCCGCGAATAGCCCGTATCCTGCAGGTTTGCGAGCACGAAGGACAGCTGGTGCTGGTTACCGAGTTCGTACGGGGCATTAACCTGAAGGAGCGCATACGCAGGGTGGCTCCTTTTACGTTGTCGGTAGCCATCGATATCGCCCTGGCAGTGGCGGAGGGGCTGGAGAGCGCGCATCGCGCGGGGATAGCGCACGGCGATTTGCGCCCGCACAATATTATCGTATCACAGGAAGGGCTGATTAAGATTACCGATTTTGGGTTGCTTCCTGCGTTACAGGCTTCGCCGCTGGCGCAAACCGCATGGCTAACCCGCGCTGCCCCGTACCTTCCGCCGGAGGTTTCAGAGGGGTGGCAGGTCACGCCGTCGGCGGATGTGTACGCTCTGGGGGTGATACTGTTTGAGATGATTACGGGAGGGGTTCCCTTTCCTGCAGACACGCCGGTAGCGGTGGCTCTGCGCCATGCCAAAGACCCGCCTCCCAGCCCGCGCGCAGTGAACCCGGGCGTTCCCAGAGCGGTAGAAGGTATTGTGTTGAAGGCGATGCAGAAGCTGCCGGAGCAGCGGTACCCCGACATGACCACGATGCTTCAAGACTTACGGGCAGTGCACGATGCATTGCGGTTCGGCAAGCCGTTATCGTGGTCGCCGCTGGAGCGTAAACCGGAAAGCCCTGTGCTTCCCGCTACGGATCACGGGGCACGCCCGGCGGAAGCAGAAGATACCGAGCTGCGCATTATCAAGTATCTTGCCCGCTCGCTGACGGTTCTGGCTGGGCTAATACTTATCGCGCTGGTGATAGTGTGGTTTTGGATAACACGTCCGGTTAAAGAAGTGCCCGTTCCCGACTTGCGAGGCAAGCCGCTGGCAGAGGCGCGACGGCTGGCGCAGGAAGCAGGATTGAATCTGGTGATACGCCAAGAGGAGTACAACGAGCAGTTTCCAGCAGGAACAGTGTACCTGATACAACCCGAACCGGGAAGCAGTGTCAAAGCAGGCGGAGCGGTGCAGGTGTGGGTGAGCAAAGGCTCACGCACCGTGGAGGTTCCCAACGTTCAGGGCTTGAGTGAGGCGGATGCTCGCCAGAGGCTGGTAGAGGCAGGGTTGCAGGTGGGGAAGGTGGAGGAAAAGGTGGACACCGCCCCCGCTGGCACGGTACTGTCGCAGTCACCCGCTCCTAAGCAGAGGGTAAACAGGGATGCGCCGGTGGACCTGGTTATCAGCAAAGGTCCCGCTTTACCGCCCGTGCCGGAGGAGCCAAGGGAACGAGGGTTCGAGCTGGTTATCCCGGTGAAAGGTGCTCCTGAGGAGGTGGTACAGGTGCGTCTGGAGGTGCAGGACGCGCTGGGCGTGTACACCGTTCTGGACGAACCGCATTCCGGCGGCGAGCGGTTGATTGTTCCGGTGCGGGCACGGGGACGCAACGTGATATTCCGCATCTACTTCAACAACCAGCTGGTGCACGAGGAGGTGCGTCCGTGAGTAGCGCTCCGCATGTGCTCATCGCTCCCTCTTTGCTCTCCGCGGATTTCGCCAATTTTGCACAGGCGGCGCGCGCGGCGCGCGAAGCGGGTGCGGAGCTGTTGCACTTTGACGTGATGGACGGCGTGTTTGTGCCCAATATCACCTTTGGTCCGCAAATGGTGCAGGCGGTGCGTCATCACTCCGATGCGGTTTTCGACGTGCACCTGATGATTGTTCAGCCGGAGCGTTATATCGAGGAGTTTGCAAAGGCGGGGGCAGACATTATCACCGTGCACGCGGAGGCATGTGTGCATCTACAGCGCACGCTGGCGCAGATTCGGGAGTGTGGTGCGCGCGCGGGCGTTGCGCTCAATCCGGCAACCCCTTTGAACGTCATCGAGTATGTCATCCCCGATATCGACCTGTTGCTGGTGATGACGGTGAACCCCGGTTTTGGGGGACAGCAGTTTATCCCCGAGATGTTGCGCAAAATCGCTCGCGCTCGCGCACTGCTGGACGAGGCGGGCAGTGACGCCTGGCTGGAGGTGGACGGCGGTATCAACGGGGTGACGACGCCGATGGTGGTGCGGGCTGGGGCACGGGTGCTGGTGGCCGGCTCGTCGGTATTCGGACATCCCGAAGGGGTGCGGGCAGGCGTGGAGGAGCTGCGTCAGGCGGTGTGGGAGGCACAGGAAAGGGTGTGAGGCGGCGTGTGGCTGACCGTAGTAGTGGTGGCGGTTTCGGTGGTGTTTCTCTTACGAGAGGCGCGGGCGATGCGCAGGGGCTTGAGTTCGCGTCGGCAGTTCACGCTGAGAAGCATTGGCTGTGCGCTGTTACTGGCTCTGGCGCTGGTGCTGCAGTTCAAAGAGGCTATTTACCTTCCATCCGGCGAGGCGAGCGGGGGCGCACGTCTGCTGCGCCTGCTTCAGTTTTCCATCGGGGTGTTTGTGCTGGTGATAGCGCTGGTGCTGGTAGCTCTGATGGATGCGCGTGAGACACTGCAACGTTATCTGCGCGAGCACAGGCAGATGATGGATGAGCTGGTGCGGAAGCCTCCTGCTCCCCCTTCGCCTTCCTCAGATGGCAAACGCGATGGTACTCCCTCTTGAAGAGATATTCATGCGCCGCGCGCTGGCTCTGGCGCGACGAGGGTATACCGCTCCTAATCCGATGGTGGGAGCGGTGCTCGTGAAAGATGGGCGCGTGGTCGGGGAAGGGTATCATCGGCGAGCAGGAATGCCCCATGCGGAGGTGGAGGCGCTGCGCCGTGCTGGTGAGAAAGCGCGGGGCGCCACCCTGTATGTCACCCTGGAGCCGTGCAGTCACTGGGGGCGTACTCCCCCCTGCGCCGACGCGCTGATTGAAGCGGGCGTTCGTTGTGTGTATGCAGCCATGCAGGACCCGAACCCGCAGGTGGCGGGCAAGGGGTTCGAGAAACTACGCGAGGCGGGCATCGAGGTGCAGGTGGGCGTGCTGGAGGAGCGGGCACGGCAGTTAAACGAGATATTCATCAAGTACCACACGACAGGGATGCCCTTCGTGACGGTGAAAGCGGCGATGTCGCTGGACGGCAAAATCGCCACGCACACGGGCGACAGCAAGTGGATTACCGACGAACCCGCTCGGCGGCTGGTGCACCGTCTGCGCGCACGGCATGACGCGGTGATGGTAGGTGTCGGCACGGTGTTGAAAGATGACCCGCTATTGACCGTGCGTTTGCCACGAATCAAGGAGCCTTTGCATCGCCTGCGCGTCATCGTGGACAGCCGCCTGCGCTGCCCGGAAGAGGCACAGGTGCTTCGCGTGGAGGACTCTCCAACGCTCATCGCCACTACCGAATCCGCTCCGCCGGATAAAATCGCGCGCCTGCGCGAGCGGGGAGTGGAGATAGCAGTACTGCCCGCCGATGGTGGGCGTGTAGACCTTCGTGCGCTGATGGTGATGCTGGCACAGCGCGGGGTGACCGGTGTGCTGTGCGAGGGCGGGGGGACGTTGATAGCCGCTCTGTTCGCGCAGAGGCTGGTGGATAAGGTGGTGTTTTTCTATGCGCCGCGTATCATCGGCGGACGGGATGCTCCCACCGCGGTAGAAGGTGATGGTTGTGCATACATGGAAGGATGCCTGCGACTGGATAGGGTATACTGGAGAAAAGTCGGGCGAGATATGATGGTGCAGGCGTATCCGGTCTGGGAGGACGAGAAGTGTTCACCGGCATTGTGAAGGAGCTGGGCGAGGTGGAGCGTATCGAGGTCAGCGCGGACGGTGCGCGGCTGGCGATACGTGCGCCCGAAATATCTGCCCGCGTGCAGGTCGGCGACAGCGTGGCGGTCAACGGGGTATGCTTGACCGTGATACATAAGGAAGATGGTCGCCTGTGGTTCGACGCGGTTCAAGAGACGCTGAGGCGCAGTAACCTGGGCAGGTTGAAGACGGGGGACAGGGTGAATCTGGAGGATGCACTGCGTGTAGGTGAAGCGATGGGCGGGCACTTTGTACAGGGGCATGTGGACACCACCGGTACGGTGCAACGGCTTGTTCCGCAGGGTAACGCCGTAGTGATGACGGTACACGTTGGCGAGGAGTGGATGCGTTATGTGGTTCCTAAAGGTTCGGTAGCGGTAGACGGCGTGAGCCTGACGGTGGTGGACGTGGGCGCAAACGATTTCAGTATCTGGCTGATTCCGCACACTCGTGCGGTTACCACGCTGGGATTCCGGCAGGTGGGCGATGAGGTCAACGTGGAGTTCGACATGCTGGCGAAGTATATCGAGAAGCTGTTGCAGGCTCGGCAGAGCCGTAGCGGAGTGGATATGGAGATGCTAAGACGAGCAGGGTTTGTGGGGTAAAAATGCCTGTACTTCCTTTATCCAAGATGCACGGTGCGGGTAACGATTTCGTGGTGGTATCGGAGGAGGTGATCGGCTCGTTCTCCCTGCCCGATTTGGCGCGTCGGCTGTGCCGGAGGCGGTTTGCCGTTGGCGCGGACGGGTTACTGGTGGTCGGGCGCGGTGGTCGTCACGCGGTGCAAATGCGCATGTTTAATCCCGACGGCAGCGAGGACATGTGCGGAAACGGCTTGCGGTGTGTAGCGAAATGGGCGAGCCTGCACGGGCTGACAGCGGATACCTGCTTTACGGTGGAGACTATCGATGGGGACAAGCAGGTGGAGTTGCTGTCCGACGGCAGGGTGCGGGTGGAACTGGGAGAACCGCGCTTTGAACCGAACGAGGTGCCGGTGCTGGCAGAAGAGGCTCCGGTGGTCGATATGCCTGTTGACCTGCCGCATGGTACGGTCAGGATAACCGCTCTCTCCACCGGCTCTACGCATGGTGTGGTGTTTGTCGATAGTCTGCCCGACGACGAGCGTTTCCTGCGCGATAGCCCGATGATAGAAAATCACCCGCTTTTTCCCCAGCGCACCAGCGTGCTGTGGACGGTGGTGGAAAGCCCATCCCGATTGCGAATGCGAATCTGGGAGCGTGGAGCGGGGGAGACCTTAGCCTGCGGCACCGGAGCGTGCGCGGCAGCGGTGGCGGCACAGTTGCATGGACTGGCGGGTGAATCGGTGGACGTGTATTCGGCGGGGGGAATGCTGCATGTGGAATGGCGACCGGGGGAGCCAATCTCTTTGACGGGTGCTGCCGAGCTGGTGTACGAAGGTTGTTATCTTCTGGACGAGGTGATGATATGAGCGACTGGCGCAAGAAAGGCGCACCCGAACCCATCGCCGCGCTCAACAGGGTACCCCTGCGAGAGTGCGGTGAGCCTCTGGTGGACATCCGCAAAGCCTGCCCTGAAGTGCGCGTGGCGCGGAAGTGCATTCCTTTCCTGCGAGTAACGGTAGCGGAGATGCTCAACCGCGCTCAGCAGCTGCTTCCACCCGGCTACCGGTTGCGTGTAACGACCGCCTACCGCACGCTGGAGATGCAGCGCGAGCACTACGAGGGGTACTTCAACCAGTTGCGTGAGAAGCATCCCGAATGGAGCTACGCCACCCTGCGGCGGATGACCAACCGCTTCTTCGCACCGGTGGACCAGAAAGCACCTCCTGGGCACTGCACCGGCGCAGCGGTGGACGTACAGCTGCTCTCCCCCAGCGGTAAGCCGCTGGATGTCACCTCGCCGTACACAGGATGGCAGGCGGCGCCAACGTGGATAGAGGGGTTAACTCCCGAAGCGCATCGCAACCGCATGATTCTGGTGGAGGCGATGCTGGCTGCGGGCTTCAGCAATTGTCGGGACGAGTTCTGGCACTACTCGTACGGCGACGCCGCGTGGGCGGTGCGCGTGGGTGCGCCCTATTGCATCTACGGGCTGATCGAGCTGCCGCCCGAGTGGCAAAAACGTGTGCGTAAATAACCTGCATGGAAGGAGGTATGCGTAGATGGCTACACGGATAGCCGGGGATGCTCCGGTAGACTTCACTTTTCGTGGGGTAGACGGCAAACCATATTCTACTGCGGAGGCACGTCAGCAGGGGCTGCTGATGCTGGTGTTCTACAAGGTCTCGTGCCCGGTGTGCCAGTTTACGAACCCCTATCTTGAGAAGTTTCAGCAGGCGTATGCGGGCAAGGGGTTCCAAATCTGGGGGGTATCTCAGGATGACGCCAGCGCAACCACCAGCTATGCCCGCACGTACGGTAACGTCACTTTCCCGCAGGTGCTGGATGAGGAGCTGAAGGCGACGGTGGTGTACGGCCTCGTTTCTGTGCCCACCCTGTACCTGCTGGATTCGGGCGATAAGATACTCTGGCAAACGGCAGGCTGGAACCGCGAGGAGCTGAACAAGGTCTCGCAGATGATAGCGGAGCGTCTGGGCGTGCCCGCGATAAAGATTGTGGAGGATGACGACCCCGCGCCGGTGTTCCGCCCCGGTTGAGGTTCCAAGCGACCCTCCGCTTAGGTGAAGCGGACGATAAACAGAAAGCCCCAAGCATCGCTTGGGGCTTTTGAATGCTGTTGCTCTCCTAGGACGAAGCCGTTTTTGGGGGAACCACGAATCCCAATCGCTCTCCGATTTGCAGAGCCTGTTCCGCGTCGCGCTCATATAAGGATAACCAGTATTGCATGTTACGCTCCTTGACGTAATCCACTGCGCTCGCCGGAACATATACCGATACCAGCTGCCAGCTTCGCGGGAACAACAGCGACACCCGGCGCTCTGCCTCCATGATACACCTCCTTTCCCGCAGTCGCCGCGCCGACTTCCGTTTTTTTCAGACGCTCGTTTGGTTATCAATGTTCCCGAAAAAATATGGTAGCACCTTGAGGACGTACGGGTTTTTCATTTGCATTATACAACACATCGGTTAAAAAATCCAGCGAGATGAAAAAAACGCCCCGACTCTGCCGGGGCAAACGCAGGAATGAAGGAGTGAGTGTCTGAACGGAAAAGCGGTATCTCTCACCGGTTGAACCGGCGTTGTTTTCGGTGTCCAGATATTTCGTTCACGCACTCCTGCGCACTATTGTATAGTGCAAGAATCGTACCATTCGCGGGGGTAACAGCAAAAACAGGTGATTTTTTCAGGAAAAAACGTTCTGGTTGGCTGTTAGGCTTCATTCTCGGGGAGGGCGAGGCTCTGTCCGAACCGACTTCTCCAGATTGCAGAGACCTTTTCATCATCCCTCCGCTTCTTTACCGGGATTTCGCAGAGTTCGCCGGTTTCCAAGTGTTTATCACTCTGAAGGTATTGACATCCTCGGTTTCTCGTGATACAATAATATTGTTCATAACTCTATAATGTTTATAACAAAAGGAGATGCCTTATGCGGCGCTCAGTCAGCAGTATCGTTGCGGATGCAATTCTTGCGGACTTCGTGCACAGCGGGACGTTGAAGCCGGGGGACCGTCTGCCAACCGTGCGCGAGCTGGAGCGTCTTTATGATGCCTCGCGGGCTACGATCGTACATGCGCTGAGCATGTTGGAACAGCAGGGATGGATTGAGAAGAGGCATGGGAGCGGCTGCTATTTGAAGCAGGTGGAGCCTTCTGCGTCCGCGACTTCCCGAAATCTAATCGGTTTCGTCGCGCGCAATACAAACACGGAGGTCATCCTGCGTGTCTACGCCGGTATTGAACGGGTAGCTCGAGTTCACAATATGCATGTACTGGTTGCCAGCTCGGATGACAGCTACGATTTCGAGCGTGAGCAGATAGCCCGATTGATACGCGCTGGTTGTAGTGCTGTCGTTTTGTTTCCCGTTACCCGCACAGAGCGCCAATTGCGCGAGGACTATTTGAAGAAGGAGTTCCTAGATTTCCCCATCGTGCTTGTAGATATCGCTTACCCTGAACAGAAGCGACCGCAAGTAGTTTTTGACAATTACCTGCTGGGGTATGAGATGACGGAGATGCTATTGCAGGAGGGGCATCGTCGTATTGCTTTCATGGACATGGAAGCAGGCGAAGAGCAGCTCATGCATTACTCCACTCGTGAGCGTTATCGAGGGTATCTGGATGCCCTGCATCACGCAGGGGTTCCTGTGTATCCTGAGGACCACTGGGTTATGCGCGGGCGCTTGCCCGGTGAAGACATGTTCGAGGAGGTGATGCCTTTTCTGCAAGAATGGAAGCGTTCTGCAGAGCGTCCCACCGCTGTGATTGCCATTGAGGACTTCTGCGCGATGCGCACTATCGCTGCCGCGCAGTTGCTGAACATCACGGTGCCTGGGGAACTCACTGTGGTGGGTTTCGACAATCTGACCATCGCACGAAGCTTCCATCCGCCCTTTCCGACCAGTGACCCGGACTTCCGCCGCGCTGGCGAGATTGCGGCGCGGCTGGCAATCAGGCAAGTTCGTGGAAGCCTCACGGAGCCGGTCATCTATATGCTGGCAGTAGCGGTCAAGAGGCGTCGTGCAACGCATCCCGACGAACGGGAGCTCGCTGTTGCAGTCGTAAGATAAACCACTAAGATAAACCACAAGGAGGCAAAAGAGATGAAACGAACCGCCTTTACCCTGATTGAACTGCTCGTCGTCATCGCGATTATCGCGATATTGGCGGCGATACTGTTCCCGGTGTTCGCCCAGGCGCGCACAAAGGCGCGCCAGGCGAGTGACATCAGCAACCTCAAACAGATAGGACTGGCGCTCATCATGTATGCGCAGGACTACGATGAGCGATGTGTAATGGGCTGGTACGTTCCGCCCGGAGGCAAGAACCGCTTCTGGCAGCGTCTGGTGCTGCCTTACGTGAAAAACGAACAACTGTTCGTCTCGCCCGAGATCGCCTGGAACGCACCGGAGACACATCCTTTCACCCGGTACGACGACTATGATGACCACATCAACGTAACGGGCGTCGCACCAAACCGCAGCTACAAACAGTCTTATGCGATGTCCGCTTACTTCTGGGATGTGGGAGCAGGATTCACCTGGCCCGACGGTGATGCAAACCACTACGGCGCGGGGGCTATCTACGGCACAACGCCCTCTATGGCACAGGTGGTACTGCCTGCGCAAACAGTATACGTGATGAACGGCTTCCGCCCGATATTCGTGTGGATAGGTGAGTACGGTATCATCCGCGACGATAACGGTCAGCTCATCAATAACTGGTCAGGAACAGGTAGGGAGTTCTTGACCATTGTCTGGCCCCAGAGCGCGGATGCTACCAAACAAGGCTGGTTTAACGGCATGAATAACTACGTCTATATGGACGGTCATGCAGGAGCGCGCCGATTCGGTTCGGTGTGTGCGAACGAATATACCATCCAGGACGACAAGAACGTGGATCCCATCGTGAGCTGTCGCACCCGATAGGAGAACAGCCATGCGAAAAACACGCGAGATTCCTGCCGGTCTGGCAATAGCGATTATCGTGATTGTGCTCGCGGCGGTAGGAGTGTTTTTCTGGTGGCAAACACGTCCTACGGATGGAGCTATGCGGGTTAGCGACGAAGAGTTCCGGCGTCGCTATGAGCAGATGCTGCGTTCCAGCCAGCCCTATAATCCGCCGTCTGCACCGCAGGGGCGATGACACGCAGGCGAACCGCCGCCACATAGCGAATTTCCGATCGGGGCAGGAAGTGCCTGCCCCGACATTTGTGTTCGATGGCGAAATCGGTGAACATCACTCTCCACTTCAACCCGCAAACCGGCACATGGGATGGGTTGTCCGTAGACGGGCGTCAGATGGCGGTGGCCCCAACCGCTGAAGTGCACGCCAACGCCTCTCCACACGCTTTCCCACAGCCAGACGAATGGCGTTTGATTTCGGTGGAACGCAAAGAGAACGTCACCAAGGTGACGCGGCAGGCGGGCAACTGGTGGATGCGGCAGAGGTTCACCGTCGACGGTTTGCGTATCCTGCGCGATGTCACCCTGCGCTGGGACGGCGACGAACCGGTAAAGGTAGCCGGTGTCACCTTGCGCACTCCTGTGCTGCGCCTGTCTGATAGCCCTGAGGACTTTACCCTTATTCCGGGCGATTTCCCCATCACGCGCCATCGGTTCGGCGAACTGAAGGCGGGGCGTGTTCGACACGAGGCGGGCTGGACGCGCGGGGAGTATGGCATTGCGCTGGTGCATTCTCCCTCGCAAAAGATGTCAGTCGTTGCGGGCTATATCTTTCGCATGGACCAGGCGCGAGTCGGCGTGGAGGAGGCGGAAAGGGGAGTGGCGCTCCGGCACGGCTTCGAGACACTGCTCAGGATGAGAAAGGGAACAGAGGTCGCCATCGGCGCGCAGGTGATAGAGGTTATCCCCGGCGATGAGGGACGCCTGCGCGAGGCGTTATCGCATCTCTCAGAGGCATTGGAGAACGGTCCTCCTGCTGATTTGCCCGAGCATCTGAAGGGCGGTTCGCTGTACGAGCTGCACCCCTGGGGCAGGCTGGAAAGCTGGTGGGCGGGCGACAGGGGCAACCGCTTCTCGCGTCTCACCGCGTTGCTTCCTGACCTGCGTGAGCTGGGCGTCACCATGCTGTGGCTGTTGCCTGTGAGCTATCCGCCGCCGTGGGTGTACACCTTGCCAGCCTTCAATCGTGTTGCTCCCGAGAACGGCACGCCACAGGAGTTGAAAGAGTTCGTACAGCAGGCGCATCGGCTGGACATGAAAGTGGCGATAGACCTGGTGGTGTACGGCGTGCATCCTGAGAGCGAGGAGGTGAAAAACCTGCCGGAGGAGGTGTGGTGCGTCGATGAGGCGGGCAATCGGGTGAGGGTATGGGGTGGCACGGTGCTGGCGGCGGACGTATCCCATCCGGCATGGCAGGAGCGCATCCGCGAGGTGGTCACGCGCTGGGCAAAGGAGTTCGGCTTCGATGGGGCGCGTCTGGACGTGATGGGTTGGGGACAGGCAGCCAACTGGCGCAATCCGCACCGGGCGAACGCTTCGGTGGCGTATGGTGGTTTGCAGCTGAACAGGGTGGTACGCGACGCATTCAGGGCGGTGTCTCGCGATGGCTTTATCCTGCCGGAGGCGGGCAAACCGCTGGCTTTTCGCCACGCGGATATGCTGTTTGACTATCCCTGGTACATGGTCATGCGCGACATCACCCTGCAACCTGACCTTGCGCTGTGGATACGCGAGGCGCAGGAGTGGCTGGAATGGGAGCGTTGCTGCTATCCCCGTCGTGCGCTGAACGGGCTGGTGCGTTTTCTGGAAAATCACGACACCGTGCCCTCTGCGCAGTACTTTGGGGTAGGCATCTCACAGGCGCTGATGGCGATATGCTGTCTGATGCAGGGCGTTCCTCTGGTGTATCAGGAGCAGGAAATCGGCTTCTCGCAGGAGCTGTCCGAATGGCTTCACCTGCGCAGGCGCGAGAGATGCCTGGCAGAGGGCGAGGCAGAATATCGCTCCGTACAGTGTTCTCATCCGCAGGTGTTTACCTTCTTGCGTCGGGGGGATGATAGTGCGGCTATCGTAGCAGTCAACCTGACGGGGGAGGCGAGACGCTGTCGGCTTTCCTGGGCGAAGGCACTGTCGCAGCGGTTTCCCGTATGTGTGGATGCTTTCAGCGGTGAGCCGGTGCGCAGAACCGCCGATTCGGTAGAAGTGGAAATTCCCCCGTACCGCCCGATAGTGCTCCTGCTCAAACCGCGCGGCTGGAAGGTGATTCCCAGGCGTTCGCGCAGCATGGGAGCACCCGTGCCCGCTACCGGACGCTGGCAGGTACTGCAGGACGGCACGGTGCGCGCTTTTGGAGCGGAGCGGTGGTTTGTGGAAACGCCGGAGGGAAGGATGGAGGACGCCTTTCGGGATTATCGCGTGCGTGTAAAGCGTGGCGAGTCGCCAGTGGATGCGCTACCGGTGCTGAAGCGCGCGTGGCATCCGCTGGAAGAGGGCTTGCTGGATGGGGCGAACACTGCAAGCATCGGCGTGCGCTGGGCAGATGGGCAAGAGTTGCGTCTGTTTGTGGATGTGGCAAAAGCCAGCGAGGTGCGAATTGTGGATGAGCGTCTGGACGGCAGGCAGGTGGACCTGGTGGTAAAACCGCGTGAGGCGTACAGTATCGGGCGAGAAAACCCTGTTACGGCGCGGCATGAGCAAGTGGATGTCACGCCCCTGTTTGTCCACCTGCGCAGCAGAGGTTCCATTCTGAGCCTTGCGCGTCGTCACGGCGGGTTACCGGTACTCTGGCGGTCACGGAACGGTCATGAGTTGTTCTTGCAGGAAAGCGACCTTTACACCGACTGGGGGCTGGTAGAGGGGGGGTATGCCTCGGCGGATGGCGAGACCAACCCGCGTTTGAAGGTGGAAAGCGAAGGTCGAGTTCATTTCACGGGATGGTTGCGCCATCGGGCGTGGAACGGTGTGCATTCCTGTCCGGTCGCTTCGCCGGGCACGCGCTACCGCCTGGGTTACGGGCTGGAAAGCGATGGCTCGCTAAGGATAACCATCGGCGTGACTCCCTTGAGCGAGAAAGGCGAAACGCGCGCCTTTTTTGCCCTGCGCCTGCGGTTGCGTGGGTTTAGAGGCTGGCGACGAGGCACTGCAGGGGGGCGTGTGGGCGAGCGTACCGGCGTGCGGCTTGGGGAACGGCGGGGGGATAATACGGACCCTCTCAGCGTGGAAACGGAAACAGGCGTTCTCCGGGTACAGCGCACACACGGCTTGCAGGACACTTTTCTGATCGATTCCGGTAACGGTGAGGCGGTGTTGTTTCTGGCACTGCTGGACGGGACACCGGTCAACCTGCGTGCGGGAACCGAATGGACGGGGGAAGTTTGTCTGCGCTGGGAAAGGTAGCATCCGGCTCTGGGGAATCTGCTATAATAGGGCGAGATGCAGGGTTTATCCGGCGTGCGAGCTGGATATAGACCCCGAAACGGTAACGTCATGTCGATGATAACGGAGGTGGCTGTGGCAGCAGACTGGGATGTGCTGGTGATGGCGTACGGCACGCCAAGAACACTGGATGAGGTCGAGCCTTACTACACCCATATCCGTCGGGGAAGACCCCCCTCGCCCGAACAGTTAAAGGAGCTTGTGCGCAGGTACGAAGCCATTGGAGGAGTGTCACCGCTCAACGAGATAACCACGAAGCAGGTGCGGGCGATAGAAACAGCTCTGCGCGGACGAGGATGGAACGGCAGAGTGTATCTGGGCATGAAGCACTGGCACCCGTTCATTGCGGAAGCGGTGGAGCAGATGGCGAAGGATGGGGTACAACGGGCAGTGGGGGTAGTGCTCGCACCGCACTACTCGCGATTGAGCGTTGGCGGGTACATCGACTACGCCTTGCAGGCGCGCGAGCAGGTTGCGGCGGACATGGAATTGCGCTTCGTGGAGCGATGGGGCAGCCACCCTCTGTTCATCGAGGCGGTTGCGCGTAAGGTGCAGGAGGCGATGGAAGGCTGGCGACCGGAGCAGACGATGGTCGTTTTCAGCGCGCATAGCCTGCCCGCGCGCATCCACCAGTGGGGCGACCCTTATGAGCGCGAGCTGATGGATAGCGCACAGATGGTGGCGCAAAAGCTGAACCTGCCTTACTGGACTTTCGCCTACCAGAGCGCGAGCAACACCGGCGAGCCCTGGCTGGAGCCGGATATTCTGGATCGTCTGGAGGAGATTGCCGGCGAGTGGTCGCCAAAGCAGGTGTTGTGCTGTGCTATTGGTTTTGTGGCAGACCATCTGGAGGTACTGTACGATCTGGACGTAGATGCGCGTCAGAAGTGCGAGGCGTTGGGGTTGAGGTATCGACGCGCTGCTTCGCTGAACGACGACCCGCTGATGGCGGAGGCGATAGCGGACGTAGTGCTGCAAAAAATGGAATAAGCGGGGCTCACGCCCCGCTAAAAGTCGGCTGGCGAGCCAAGGGCGGCTGTTCATAACCCCCTGCTAAAACGGTTCGCCACACCGTTCATGGCAGACCGGGCTAAAACAGCCTAGCCCCCAGAATCACCTCGTTGATCTGCCATAGGGCACCACCTCCTTTCGGAAGCAGTATTCCATATTTGGGGAGGTGATGTCAACCGCGCAGCTGCAGGCGTACCTGCTCCACCAGCTCCACCGTTTGAGGCAGGGCGCATTCGGTCTCGGTACAGGGCTGGCAGGTGACGCGGGCGCGAATCTCACCGGTATCTTCGGTTACCTCGCCGATGCCGATGACCGGCACCACCACGCGCAGTTCGCCGCGGTAGATGGGTATCGGTTGCGCCGATTCGCTCGTCTGCAGGGTGTCGGGCGGGGGAAACATCGGCTCGCCGAATATCAAAGGCAGAGTGCTGGACATCTCGATGCGTGTGGGCACCAGCTCCTCGGGGACACCCTCCGCGCCGTTGATGTGCCAGCCGCGCTCCATCAGGAAGCGAACCATTACTCCGCCCTCCATAATGTGCATCTCCACGTTGACCGGTAGGCCGGAGGCTGGCATCACGGGCTGAGCCTCTTCTGCTTCGGGTACCTCATCCAGTTCGTCGCCGGCGAGTAACAGCAGGGCGTGTATCAGACTGTCCTAACCCTGCGGATACTTCTGGATAGGCGACCACAGCGAACGCAGCACCCGGTACACGAAATAGCCGTAGTTCTCCTCTCCCGTTACCCCGTACAGCTTTGCCAGCAAGCGCACCATCGCGCCGTTTCCGCAGGGTGTGGAGCGGTCGTGCACCTCTTTGACGCGCGCGATGAGCCTCTCGTGATAGTCGGCGGTGTTCACGAACGCCTGCTGCTCCTCATCCCAGAAATCGGCGATGGCGCGGTTCGCAAGTCGTTTCGCCTTTGTCAGCCAGATCTCGTCTTCGGTGGCTTCGAACAGCTCCAGCAGACCTGCACCCAGCAGGGCGTAGTCCTCTAAGTATGCAGGTATCGCCGCCTCGCCGTCGCGGTATCGTCGTAGCAAGCGACCTTCGCCATCCATCATTTTTTCCAGAATAAACCGCGCGGCTTCTGCCGCTGCCTGCACGTATTCTTCCCGTTCAAGTACCAGCCCGGCGTATGCGAGGCTTTCTATCATCAGCCCGTTCCATCCCGCCAGTACCTTGTCGTCGCGCAGGGGAGGCACACGCTGCTGGCGCGCTTGCAATAGCATCTCGCGGGCGGTATCCATCTTGTCCTTCAGCTCGTTGGGCGTCATGCCCAGCTCGGCGGCAATCTGATGAAGAGGAGCGCGCAGGTGCGGGATGTTCCTGCCCGTCGGTTGCCCTGTGGCTTCATCGCGATAGTTGCCGTCGGGACGGATGCTGTACACATTGCAGAAGAGGTCCGCCAGAGCGGGAGGAAGCACCTGGCGTATTTCGCCGAGGGTCCATGTGTAGTACTTCCCCTCCTCTCCTTCGCTATCGGCGTCTATCGCGCTGGCAAAAGCACCGCCCTCCACGCGCATCTCGCGCAACGCCCACTGGTAGATTTGCTGCGCCGCTTCTTCGTACTGGGCGTTGCCGGTGAGGCTATACGCTTCGGTATACGCCCAGCCGAGCTGCGCGTTATCGGTGAGCATCTTCTCGAAGTGGGGCAGCAGCCACTCGGCATCGGTGGAGTAGCGGTGAAAGCCTCCGCCAATATGGTCGCGGATTCCGCCCAGCGCCATCGCGTCCAGCGTGCGCAGAGCCATCTGCAGGGCATCCTCGCTATCCAGATTTTCCGCCAGCCAGAAAAGCACAGGAAAGGCAGTGTTAGGCGGAAACTTGGGAGCGCTGCCGAAACCGCCGTGGATGGAATCGAAGTGCTGGCGCATCTGTTGCAGGTAGCTGCCCACGATACGCGGGTCAGGCTCACCTTCCATCTGTTCGTATTGAGCGGCGGCTACCTGCTGTATCACCCCGGCGATTTCGCGGGCGGACTGCAGCACCTCATCGCGCCGATTCTGGTAGGCATCGGCGAGCTGGCGGGCAATCTGCGCGAAGATTTCGGGTGGATAGTAGGTTCCCGCGAAGAACGGCTCGCCCTCCGGGGTGAGGAACACGGACATGGGCCACCCTCCGCGCCCCGCCAGAAGCTGCACCGCCGTCATATAGATGTCGTCGATATCCGGGCGTTCCTCGCGGTCCACCTTGATACAGACGAAGTTCCGGTTCAGGATGTCGGCGATGCGCGGGTCCTCAAAGCTTTCCTGTTCCATCACGTGGCACCAGTGGCAGGACGAGTAACCTACCGAGAGGAAGATAGGTTTATCCTCCTGCGCCGCCCGCTCGAACGCCTCCTCGCCCCACGGATACCAGTCCACGGGGTTGTGTGCATGTTGTAAGAGATATGGGCTCTTTTCGTGGATGAGGCGGTTGGATTGCATGATTAAACGATTCTCCTTCTTCCCGCGCGAACGCGGCTAGCATTGGTGTTATTGTACCCGATTTCCTGGGGAGGGTGAGACTCCTGCCGAGCCAGGCTGACCGGATTCGGTGTCTTCGCAGGTGAAGACGTTCCCTCTCAGACAAAGCCAGCCTGCGCTGGCTATGAAAACCCTGCGAAGGCAGGGTTTTGTTTGGGATAGCGCGGCTTTAGCCACAAACCTGTACCCGGGGCGAGCCTTCCCCGCCCGGCGGATTGGGATGTGACAGAGCACATCCCTCCAGGCCCTTTATGGAGGTCACGCTCCGTCGTGACCACAAGGGTTTTGGATGCGACGGAGCGCATCCCTCCAAGCCCTTAGCGGCGGCGAATCAGTACAGCGGGCGTATCTTAATGTTGCGGAACCACACTTCGTGTCCGTGGTTCTGCAAACCGATATAGCCCGGCTTCACCATCTCCTTGTAGGCGTATTTGAACTTGTTGGGCGTGCCGTCGGGGTTCTTGCCCGGCTCCGTCCACCGACTCAGGTCTACGTCCACGATTTTTTCACCGTTCATGAACGCCATCAGGTGGTTGTCTCGACAGCAGATGCTCAAGCTGTTCCACTCTCCAGCAGGGCGAGTGGCGTTTTTGAGTGGAGCCACAATATCGTATAGCGCACCGCAGTCGTGCTTGCCCGGGCTCGCTCTGCCGTAGCTATCCAGAATCTGTATCTCCATACCGGTGTTCACCGGGTCGTTGCGGTCCCAGATGCGCACAAAGACGCCGCTGTTGGCGTTGGGCGACATCTTGAAATCAATCCGAAGCACGAAGTTTTTGTACTGGTCGTTGGAGTACAACATGCCACCGCCTTTGCCGGTGCAGTGGATGGTTCCATCCTCCACACGCCAGGCATCCTGAGCATCGGCAACTGTCCACCCGGACAGGTCGTTTCCGTTGAAGAGCAGTTTCCACCCGAAGCGTTGTTCGCGCGGGGAGAGGGTGTTATGTTGCTGTGCTGAGGCAGCAGTGCACACCCACAGAGCTACCCACAACCACAAGCCTATCCGACGCATGTCCGTTTACCTCCTTCGGGTATTGCTTCCTGTTTCTTTTTCGCTATGTGGTCAAGAGGAATCCTGCGTGTGATGGCATACTGTCCGGTATATCATGAGCGACAGCTCCGCGATGAAAGACGCAGCCACCCTGCGGTGTTCGAAGCCTCGTGTGAGCACCACAAGGGTGTAGCATCCCGCCGGTGTCCACACCACTGCCGAGTCGTGGTGGTGCCCTCTGATCTCGCCTGTCTTGTTTGCCACTTTCGCCTCATCGGGCAGCAGAGCGGGGATTTGATCCCGATAAAATTGTCCGCGCATGATATGAAGCATCTGCTCGCAGCCTGCGCCGGAGACCAGCAATGCGCCGTCCACCGCGCGTATTTCGCCCTGCGCCATCCATTTCAACAGGTCGGCTATCTCGGCGGCACAGCAGAGGTTCTCTCTGCCCTGCTCAGCGGCGGCAAAATCGTACATCTTGCGCTGTAGAGTGGTGTGGTGGAAACCCACCAATCGTAGAAACTCCTGCACCCGTTCCACGCCCACGCGGTCGATGAGCATGTTGGTAGCGGTGTTGTCGCTGAGCACAATCATCAGCACCGCCAGGTCGTGTAGAGTGAGGTTCAGACCGGTGTGCAGTTCGCGCAGGATACCGGAGCCGGGCGTGCGGTCGGCATCGCGCAGGGCGAGCCTCTCCTGCCAGTCCAGCTTGCCCTGCTCGCTCAGCCAGAAAAGGGCGGCAAGCAGAGGAACCTTGATCACGCTGGCGGAGCGGAACGGCTCTATGCTGTTGATGTCAATACGCAGGTCTATATCCACGCCGCGCACCGCTAGCCCTACTTCGGCAGGGACAGAGCGTATCTTTTCGAAGAGTGCCTGAAAAAGCTCCTGTTGCATGGAAGGATGCGCTCCTTTCAATATGCGCCCAGCTCGCGCAGTCGCTCGTCGCTGATGCCAAAGTGATGCGCGATTTCATGAATCAACGTTCGACGGATAGCCTCGCGAATCCGCTCGGGCGTGCGATAGCGGCGTTCAATCGGTCGCTGGAAGATGGTGATGCGGTCGGGGAAGATGGGTTCACCGGATGTGACGCCTCGTGCGGTGAGGGGTACACCCTCGTACAGTCCGAACAGGTCTTCCCACGGACGAAGCCCTGCTTTGCGCCGCTGTTCTGGCAAGGCGGTCCACTCCACCAGCACCTCCACGTTTTTCAGGTGGCGCAGGATTTCTTCCGGTAGAGAGTCTATGGCTTCTTCCACCAGCCTGCGAAACTCAGAGGGTAGCATGGCTCATCCCTGCCTCCGGTAGCGCAGATACAGCTCGCCTTCGTGCTCGTACACCGAGAGCAGTTGCATTTGCACCACACGCTCGCGCGGTAGCCCCATGCCCTCTACGGTGGTAGGGATGTGACGCCCGCCTTTGACCTTCGGGGCGAGGGTGAGGAACCATTCGTCTATCAGTCCCGCGGCGAACATTTCGAAGTTCAATTCTCCGCCTCCTTCACAGAGTAACCGTTCTATCCCCAGCTGCCGGCGCAAGAAAGCTAATGCCAGTGAGAGATTGACCCTGTCTGCTCCGCACACTACCACATGTGCAACATCCTGCAGAGCGTTGCGCTGTTCCTCCGACATCCGTTCCGTGGTGAAGACCACCGCCCTGTCAGGCGCCTCTGCAAAGAAACGGCAATCAGCGGGCACATTTCCGCTGGCGGTAACCACTGCCCGCCACAGGGAAGAGGGGTAGGTGATATGCCCTGCGCGGAGGGTGCTTGCTCCGATGATAACCGCCTGGGCGTTATCCTGCAGCCGCTTCATCAGCTCTTTGTCTATAGAGCTACCCAAGCCCATAGCGGTGTCGCCTACTTCGCCCAGCGTGATTTTGCCGTCCAACGTGCTCACCATATTGAGGAACACGTAGGGACGGTCAGTGGGAGCAGGTGGAAACTGCATCTGGCGGTATAACGTCTCTTCCGAGTGGTTTTCACCGGTAAGGTCGAGCAGACAGCGCACGACATCGTCTCCTTTCATCAGGGTTTGTATCGAGTATACCCGACGAAAAAGCGAACACTTCTTTGAAAATTCGGGCGGAGAACGTGAGTGGTGGTCTGTTAAGGTTCCTTCTTGGGGAGGGCGAGGCTCCAGCCGAGCCGTTCGGTTTGTGGTCGCGACGGAGCGCGGCTCTCCAATCCTATTGCGGGGAGGGCGAGGCTCCTGCCGAGCCGTTGCGGTTATCCCTTCACGAGAGCGTTCGGAAAATAGTGCTCTGTCAATCTTGCTGTCGGGTGCAGCCAGAGCGACTTTGTGCTTTCACCATGCTCGCCCCATGATTAAAATCATGGGCTATGAACAGAGCAAAATCCGCCTGCGCGGATTGAACAACCTGTGAAGACAGGTTTATCCTCACCATAGCCCACCATTTCAATGGTGGGGAGACTGCACAATGGCAGAAGAGAACCTTCCATGCCACAAGATTGCAGTTTAACAAATCGTCATTTACTCCTGTTAAGACGAGTTTCCAAACGTTCTCCCTTTACGGCTGAAGCCGTTCCTTTTCAGACGCAGCCAGCCTGCGCTGGCTGCGTAACCCTGCGAAGGCAGGGTTTGGTTTGAGGAGGTGCAGCTTTAGCCGCAAACCCGTACCCGGCATCCTCTTTCCTGCACAAGGGAGGGGCAGACAGTACTCATCAGAACGCAAAGCGAAATCCCCTCTCCCGAAAGTTTCAGGAGAGGGGGCAAAGGGGTGAAGGCTACTCATCCCCGATTGCGCCGAAGTTGCGCACCAGCACGCCGAAGTCGAACAGCGTCACTTCCAAATCCCCGTCCAAATCGGCGTCTGGGTTCCAGTTGCCGTCGCCCGGTACAGAACCGAACGCTGCTACCAGTGCGCCGAAGTCAAACAACGTCACCTCGTTGTCCCCATCGATGTCGCCGTTGGTGAGGGAGACATCGATGCCGGTGACATCGGTGTTGACCACCTCCACGCCCTGCACCACCACGCGCAGCCAGTGGCTGGCTTTGAAGGCGATATCGTACGTGCCCGGTTCTACATCAGGGATGGTGTAGTTTCCGCTCGCGTCGGTGTAAAGGGTTTCGGTGCGCACCGGCACACCGTTCTGGCGCAGTTCTATGCTGACGGGTATCTGGGTCACGTCGCCTCCGTACTCTCGTAGTTCGATGACGCCCGAAATGCTGTACCGCGCTACCTCAGGCTGCACCACGAAGTACTGGCTGCCGGGGATGTTGCCGAAGTTCACTTGGCGAGGCTCGCCCAGGTTGCCTCCACCGCCTATCCCCGCCAGCACCTGATTGGACAGGTAGTCGTGGAATAACCCGTTGATGAATACGCACACCTTGAACGAGCCGGTGGGGTTGCCGAGTGCGCTCAGCGGTATCGCCAGCTCCACACCCGTCATCACATCCGCTCCGTTGCCAGCACCCGTGCCTCCAGTAACACCACCTGTGTTGCTGTTGTTTATCGTCACACGGATGCCAAACGGATTGCTCCCGTCCACCAGAACACCGTCGCTCGCCGCACCCGTGTTGCCCAAATACAACCCCAAACCCGGACTGCCTAACTCCGCATAGTTCGCATACAGC
>BEHS01000013.1 GCA_002898895.1 bacterium HR16
ACATATACTTCCGTCAGACAGTAGATATTTGTTGAAAGTACGTTTTTCTTGTTCCGTTAGATCGCAGAAGGTCAGCTCGACCCAAAGCACGGCATCTTTTGGGTCTCGATATAAAAAGAAATCCTGTTCAGTGGGTTTTGCGTTGGTAGAGAATGCGAATTCCAGAGCCGATAAAATATTTGATTTTCCGTGGTTATTTGGGCCAAGCAGGATAACAAAATGCGTACATTCGATATCTATCTCGCGAATGCTACGATAATTATGGATTTTGATATGCTTAATCCTCATTATGACTCCTCCTTACAGAATCACAGTTCCTTCTCCTCCAAAAACCGTTCCGCATCCTTGACCCGCAACTCGCCGGAGATGAGCTTTGGCAAAAGCGCATCGCGCAGGGCGGCGAGAGTGCGGGATTCACGCTCGTTAAGGTATCGTCTGTCGAAGAGCACCTTTACTGCTTCGTCGAAAGCATTCAACACAGCTAGCGGCGGAATAACCTGCAAGTTCGAATAGACGAAATTTCGATTCAACCCAGGTACTGCAGAGTCGGCAGCGAGTGAGGGAAGACTCTGGCCGGAAAGAGCAAAGAACAGAAAGTAAAGACTCCGGCATTTCTGCTTCGGCACAACATAAAAAGTGGTATCGATAGCCCAGAAGTCAGTCGGCACCCAGGTGACAATTCCAGGGTTACCTTTTCGACCAACAATGATTCCTGGTCCATCTACTAGTGCTTCATTGTGCCAGCCAACCTGGCCATTCGAGCCATAAACAGGCACCCTTCCTTGCTTCCGATCATCCTCTTTCAGTGCCCTACCGTAGGCAAGCTCCATCAATTGACCTAACGTTACAACCTCCCACCCCTCCGGTATCTCGCCGAGTTCGGAATCCACCAGGCGGTCAGGGAAAAGGTCGAGGACGTGTTGCGGCCATTGCCACCCTGTAGGGGCGCACGGCCGTGCGCCCCTACATTTCGCGCGAACGGGTTCAAAATCTACAAACCACGCCTTGAAGATCGCCCGCGCCATTGCCTCCAGCGTCTCGCTCATCCGCCGGTTCAGTTCGATCTTGTCGTCCAGCGTGCCGAGGATGTGGGCGATGGCGCGTTGCTCGGGGAGGGGTGGGAGATTGATCCGCGCATCCGCGATGTCCTCTGGTAGCACAGCAGGATAGGCAGCGCCTTTTTCTCTGGAAACCAAATACTCGGTGAAAGCCTTGTCGAATACGCAAGCGTACAGGTACCGAGGGTCGATCAATCCAGGCTTTGGTCTCAGGACCGCGAACCCAGTAGAAACCACCAGGTCTGGGTCGGGGTTGGACACAAAGAACATCGAGCGGCGATTTGGACGAACAGTTGAAAGAACAGTGTCTCCCTTCCGCACAAGGCGCTTGGCGCGGCTCGGGGCTTCTGCAAGGCTCATGAGCTTTGGTGGTTCGAGCATCAGTCCTTCACCTACCGACGAAATGTCCACATATTTGATGTGCGGGAAGGGCCAGTCGGGGCCTATTGCATCAGGGTTAATAGTAACCACGTCTCCGAGCCTTACTATTCGCCAATCACCCGCCATAGCCCAGCTCCTCCAGAACCTCGGCAATCGCCTTATCTAGCCGCTGCGCCTCCGCTTGCTGCTCGCGCAGCTGCGCCACCAGACGCTTCATCTTTTGCTCGAACGGTTCGTCGTCGTCTTCTTGGGGTGCTGCGCCGACGTAGCGGCCGGGGGTAAGCACGTAGCCGTGCTTGCGGATCTCTTCCAGCGTCGCGCTCTTGCAAAAGCCGGGCACGTCTTTGTACTCGCCCGCGTCCTTCTCGCCGCGCCAGGCGTGGTAGGTATCGGCGATTTTCTGGATTTCCTCGTCGGTCAGCTCGCGGTGGGTGCGGTCTACCATCCGGCCCATCTTGCGGGCGTCGATGAAGAGCACCTCCCCGCGGCGGTCCCGCAGGGGCGCACGACCGTGCGCTACCCGCCCCGATTTGTCCCGCGCGAGGAACCACAGGCACGCCGGGATCTGCGTGGAATAGAACAGCTTGTCCGGCAGAGCCACCATGCAGTCCACCAGGTCCGCCTCGATGATGTTCTTACGGATCTCGCCTTCGCCCGACTGGTTGGAGGACATCGAGCCGTTGGCGAGCACGAAGCCCGCCACACCGGTTGGCGCGAGGTGGTGGATGATGTGCTGCACCCAGGCGAAGTTAGCGTTCCCTGCGGGCGGGACGCCGTATTTCCACCGCTTATCGTTGCGCAGACGTTCGCCCCCCCAGTCGCTCACGTTGAACGGCGGATTGGCAAGGATAAAGTCCGCCTTGAGGTCGGGGAAGCGGTCGTTGTGGAATGTGTCACCGTGCGCAATCTGTCCGTCGATGCCGCGGATAGCGAGGTTCATCTTCGCCAGCCGCCATGTCGTGTAGTTTAACTCCTGTCCGTAGATCGAAATGTCGGCACGGGCACGGCCGCCGTTGCCGTTGCCGGTGGCGTGCGCCTCGATGAACTCGACCGACTGCACAAACATCCCGGAGGAACCGCAGCAGGGGTCATAGACGCGGCCGCGGTAGGGTTCGAGCATCTCCACCAGAAGCTTGACCACGCAACGCGGGGTATAGAACTCGCCACCCTTCTTGCCCTCGGCGCTGGCGAACTGCTTGAGAAAGTACTCGTACACGCGACCCAGCACGTCCTTGGCGCGGGCATCCTCATCACCGACCTTGATGTTGCTGATAAGGTCGATGAGCTGTCCGAGGCGGGTCTTGTCGAGCGCGGGCCGGGCGTAGTCCTTGGGAAGCACCCCCTTGAGCGCGGGGTTGTCCCGCTCGATGGCAGCCATGGCGTCGTCCACGAGCTGGCCGATGGTGGGCTGTCGGGCGTGGGACTTCAGTCGCGCCCAGCGCGCTTCGGGAGGCACCCAGAAGATACTCACCGCTCGATACTCATCCGGGTCCTCGGGATCTGCGCCCTGTGCGCGTTCAGCTTCCAGCCTGGCGTGCTGTTCTTCGAAGGCGTCGGAGATGTACTTGAGGAAGATGAGGCCGAGCACAACGTGCTTGTACTCGGCGGCGTCCAGCGAACCACGCAAAGCGTCGGCTGCGCGCCAGAGATCAGATTCAAAGCCAAGATTTGCGCCATTCTGAGTGGCTTTGACCATTTCAAGCTCCTCTTTGGCTTTTCTGGTGCAAATTATATCACATCTTTGTTATATTTGCAAGCGAAAAATATACATTTATTTTTGTATACCTATTCATGCGTAAAATCCTCCGCCTCCAAATCGTGCGCAAAGCTCCAGAGAGGTTCCGACAGCCCAGCAGGTTTCGCCGGAGCCGCCTCCGAATCCATAGTCAATAACCAAACCAAATGGAAGGAGAGGTCTATGTCGGCGAACAACCTGGGAAGCACCACCGTTGCGCAAATCGCCATTGTGGTACGCAACATCGAGCAAGCTTGCCAGCGGTGGTCGCAGATACTGGGACAACCGGTACCCAAAGTGATCATCACCCAGCCGGGCAACGAGGTGAACATGACCTATCGGGGACAGCCCAGTAATGCCCAGGCGAAACTGGCGTTCTTCAACTTGGGACAGGTGCAGCTGGAGCTGATAGAACCCATCGGCGAGCCCAGCACGTGGAAAGAAGCGCTGGACAAAAACGGCGAGTCGGTGCACCATATCGCCTTCTGGACAGAGGATATGCAAGCCAGCGCGCAGTTTCTGAAAGAGCACGGTATCCCCTTGATTCAGCGCGGCGATATGGGAGAAGGACAATACGCCTACTTTGACGCTCAGCAACAGCTGGGCGTACAGATAGAACTGCTGGAGCGGGTGCGCAAAGCCCGGGTGGAATGATGCAGCGCGAGCGCATTCCTCTTCAAGCAGAGCCTTTCCCTCTGTCGCAGGTGCGCTTGCTGGACAGCCCGTTCAAGCAGGCGATGGAGCGCAATGCCCGATACCTGCTTTCGCTGGAGCCGGACCGCCTGCTGCACCGCTTCCGCCTGTATGCCGGTCTCCAGCCCAAAGCGCCCCTCTACGGTGGATGGGAGACGATGGGCGTTTCAGGGCACTCGCTGGGCCACTACCTGTCCGCCTGTTCCCTGCAATACGCCGCATCGGGCGAAGAGGAGTTCCGCAGGCGCGTGCGCTACATCGTGAGCGAACTGGCAGAGTGTCAGGCGAAGCACGGCAACGGCTACGTGAGCGCGATACCCGAAGGCGAACGTATCTTCCGCGAAATCGCCGAGGGCAATATTCGCGTCCAGCCGTTTGACCTCAACGGCGGGTGGGTACCCTGGTACACCATGCACAAGCTGCTTGCCGGACTCATCGACGCATACACCCTCTGCGGCAACGAGCAATCTCTGGATGTCGCCCGAAAGCTGGCAGACTGGGCTTACCGTACCACCGAGAAGTTGAACGAAGAACAGTGGCAGCGGATGCTCGCCTGCGAACACGGCGGTATGAACGAGGCGATGGCAAACCTCTATGCCCTCACCGGCGACGAAAAGTATCTGGATCTCGCCCGCAAGTTCTATCACAGGGCGGTACTGGATCGTCTGGCGAACGGCGAGGACTGTCTGCCCGGCTTACACGCTAACACGCAGATTCCCAAGGTCATCGGCGTAGCCAGATTGTACGAGCTCACGGGCGAACGACGCTACCGCCGAATCGCCGAGTTCTTCTGGCATCGGGTAGTCAACCACCACTCCTACGTTATCGGCGGACACAGCGACGGCGAGCACTTCGGTCCTCCCGACAAGCTGTCTGACCGCCTTTCCACGAACACGTGCGAAACCTGCAACACCTACAATATGCTCAAGCTCACGCGACACCTCTTCTCATGGGAACCAAAGGGGGAGTATACCGACTTTTATGAGCGCGCGCTCTTCAACCATATCCTTGCCTCCCAGCACCCCGAAACGGGCATGGTATGCTACTACGTGTCGCTCAAGCCGGGGCACTTCAAGACCTACTCCACGCCCTTCGACTCCTTCTGGTGCTGTGTAGGTACGGGCATGGAGAACCACACCAGGTACGCCGATACGGTCTACTTCCGAAGCGCAGATGGGCTCTGGGTGAATCTGTTCATCCCGTCGGAGCTGCGCTGGCAGGAGAAGGGATGCATCGTGCGCATGGAGACACGTTTCCCGGAAGAGGACAGGATTCGCCTGCGGCTCTCCTGCCGAAAGCCGGTGGAGCTGAGCCTGTACCTGCGCGAGCCCTACTGGAAGGCGAAGGCGATAACCGCCCGGCTCAATGGGCGAAGCGTGTGCCTCTCTCCTGCTTCACAGGGCTACCTCGCCATCTCCCGACGCTGGCAGGATGGGGACAGGCTGGAGGTCACGCTTCCGCAACACCTGCACACCCAATCCATGCCGGATGACACCAATATGATTGCAGTGCTGCACGGACCGGTAGTGCTGGCGGGCGCACTGGGCAAGCCGGAGGAACCTGAACCGCGCGTGCCGGTTCTGGTTACGGAAGGAAAACCACCTGAAGCATGGCTGAAACCCGTGCGCGGTCAATCGCTCACCTGGCAAACCGCTGGCGCAGGACGCCCGAACGATGTGCGTCTGGTTCCTTTCTACCGGATGCACGATCAGCGCTACACGGTCTACTGGCGCGTGGTCAGTGAAACACGGTGGCGAGAGATGGACGCCGAATACCGCGCTGAGCAGGAGCGCTTGCGAGCACTGGAAGCCCGTACTGTAGACGCAGTGCAGACAGGCAACGAAACATCCGAGCGAGTACATAGATTACAGGGCGAGAAGACCAGTGCAGGTGAGTTCTCCGGTCGTCGGTGGCGGCACGCCGTAGACGGCGGATGGTTCTCTTACGAGATGAAGGTGTTGCCCGATGTGCCGGTGGAGCTTCTCTGCACCTACTGGGGAAGCGATGTGGGCAACCGCGTGTTTGATGTTCTGGTGGACGGCGTAAAGATAGCTACCCAGACATTGAACAGCAACGCGCCGGGCAAGTTCTTTGACGTAACGCACCCGCTACCCACAGAGCTCACCAGTGGCAAAACAAAGGTAATCGTACGCTGGCAGGCGCACCCGGGCGCGATGGCAGGTGGACTGTTCGGATGTCGCATTCTCAGGAGGGATCCATGAATATTCCCAAACCAGACTGGCCCATACTCTCCACTTATGACGCTCAACATCTGCGCGAAATCGCCATGCCGGTAGGTGGAATCGGTACCGGGTTCTTCTGCCTCGGCGGCAAAGGGCAGCTCACCGACTGGCAGCTGATGAGCCGTCCCCATCGCGGCTGGCGACCGATGTACGCCCACCTGATGTTGTGGACGCGACAGGGCAAAGAGGCAAAATTGCGTGTGCTGGAAGGCGACCTCACCGAAGGGCTATCCTCCGATTTCGGTGCGCCGCAGGTACTCGCAGGTATCCCTCGCATGAAACCCGCAGGTTTCGAAGCCACATATCCCTTCGGCAGGGCATTGCTGGAAGATGAATATACCCCTGTCTCCGTGTCGATAGAAGCCTTCAACCCGCTGATACCCGGCGATACGTGGGCGTCCAGCCTGCCGATGGGTCTGCTCACCGTCACGCTGGCGAACCGTACCGCTCAACCGCTGGAAGCGTCTATTACGCTGCTCATGAGCAACTTCGTGGGCTTCGACGGACTTGGCGGCGACTTGAAGGATAACATCACCGAGCGCGAGGAGGTGGCAGGCTGGCGAGGAATGCGTTTCGCCAAGACCCGCGAAGAGCCGAACCCGCGATTCGGCACAATGGTACTCCTCTCCGATGCGCAGGACGTGCGTGTGGCGCGACGCTGGCGATTCCGCGACCGCCCCTGGAACGGCGAAGCGCTGGGTATCATCGACGAATTGCTGGAGAAAGGCTACATTGCGGACGACGAACCCGATAAACCCTGCCCGCCCAGCCCACAGGACACGTGGGACAGCTCCATGTCCGCCCTGCTGAATCTGAAACCGCGCGAGGCGCAACAGGTGCGCCTGTTGATATGCTGGCACTTCCCCTACCGCAACCTCGCAGAGGTCGGCTGGTGGAGCGGACAACAGGGGGACTCTCCTATCGTGCGCAACCACTACGCCACACAGTTCGCCGACGCCACCGACGTGGCTCGAAAAGTTATCCCGCGCCTGAACGACCTGCGCCGGCGCACAGTGGAATTCGTGGACAGCATAGTAAAACTGGACGTTCCACACAGCTTTAAGGAAGCCGCGTTGTTCAACCTGACCGCCTTGCGCTCGCATACCTGTTTCCGTCTGGAAGACGGCACTTTCGTGGGTTTTGAGGGATGCGGAGGCAACACAGGTTGCTGTTCCGGCTCCTGCACGCACGTGTGGAACTACGAGCAGGCAACGATTTCTCTTTTCCCCGACCTGCACCGCAGTATGCTGGAAAGCCACCTGCGACACGGCATGTCCTCCTCCGGCGCGCACCGATTCCGCCTGAGCCTGCCGGTGAAAAACCCCACGTGGCAAGCCGCCGCCGCGGATGGACAGATGGGGCTGGTGGTGCGCTGTTACATGCAGTGGCAGAAGGACGGAGACGAGTGGCTCAAACAGTGGTATCCCTCTATCAAATCGCTCATCGAGTTCTGCTGGGTGCCGGGTGGCTGGGACGCCGATAAGGACGGTGTGATGGAAGGCGTGCAGCACAACACCTATGACGTGGAGTTCGTGGGACCCAACCCGATGTGCACGGTGTGGTATCTTGCTGCACTGGCGGCGATGGAGAAGATGGCATCTCGCACAGGAGACGATCTGTTTGCCAGCACCTGCCGCGAACTGCGCCAGAAGGGTAGCCAGTGGGTAGACGAACGCCTGTACAACGGGCGGTATTACGTGCAGAAGATACAGCCTCCTGCAGCAGATGCTGCGCCGATGACCGCCCTCAGCGAGGAATACCGCAATCCCAACCCGCGCTTTCAGGTGGGCAACGGCTGTCTAATCGACCAGCTGGTAGGTCAATACAAAGCCAACCGCGCAGGGCTTGGCGATTTGCTCGACCGCTACCACATTCGCACCGCACTGGAGCACATCTTCCGCTACAACTTCCGTCGTCACTTCCGTGACCATTACAACAACATGCGCACCTTCGCCACCGCCGACGAGAGCGGCACGCTGATCTGCACCTGGCCCGACGGCGACCGTCCCGAACAGCCCATCCCCTACTGGGGCGAGTGCATGACAGGCTTTGAATACCAGTTTGCGGTGCTACTGCTGGACTACGGACTGCGCAAAGAGGCGGAAGCAGTGGTGAACGCGGTTCGCGGCAGGCACAACGGCGCAAACCGCAACCCGTTCAACGAGCCCGAATGCGGTAGCTACTACGCCCGCAGTATGGCAAGCTGGGCGCTGCTGGAGAGCATAGTACTCCGCCACACATGATTATTTGGATGCAGACAAGGCGGTTTTGTGTCTTCACCATGCTGAACCACACGATTGAAATCATGGGCTATGAACAGAGCAAAATCCGCCTGCGCGGATTGAACAACCTGTGAAGACGGGTTTATTGTCACCATAGCCCACCATTTCAATGGTGAGGAGACTGCACAAATGCTTTTCAGTCTATTTTGTCATGCTGAGCGTCAGCGAAGTATCTCTGTCCGTTGCTAATCCGAGATTCTTCGCTTCGCTCAGAATGACAGATAAGCGAGACCTTCCTGCCAATATCAAAATAACGTTGTAGCCGCAGATCGTGAGGAGCAAATTGCCTGCAAAACAGCTTGCTGTTGCACAGCAAAGGAATCCCCCCAGCCTTCAGGGAATGTGGAGAAAGGGAGACCGGAAAATGTGTCCTATGGGTGTCGGGGGTGCAATGCCGATGGCGATGAGTAGTCCACAGGGGCAGCTGCCGCTGAGCCTGCCCGCAGAAATCGGCGGGTGGATGTGGAACGGCAAGGTAGACACCTACGATGCCAACACCATCTTCGACTATATCGACGGTATCGGCGAGATATATCGCGCCTACAACATGCGAACAGTCTGGGTATGCCGATACGAGAGGAGAGGCTATCCTTCCCTGACGGTAGACCTCTTCGAGATGAACACAGCCGACGATGCGTTTGGTGTCTTCACCTTTGAACGCGATGGCGAGGATGCAGGCATTGGTCAGGGGTCGGACTACGCGGGTGGTATGCTCCGTTTCTGGAAAGACCGCTACTTTGTGGTTATTACTGCCCAGGAGGAAAACGAGGCAGTGCGTCAAGCTATTCTCCAGCTGGGTAAAGCCATCGCCAGAGCCATCCCCCGCACCGCACCGTTACCACCGCTGCTCAAAGCTCTGCCCACCACAGGGATGCAGAGAAACAGCGTGCTGTTCTTTCGCCATCCGATGATACTGAGCCGCCACTTTTTCGTAGCGGATAAAGACGTGTTGAACCTCAGCCCCAGAACCGAAGGGGTGCTTGCTACCTACCAGCTGGGCAGGGCGAAGGTGCGCATGGTGGTTGTCCGCTACCCATCGGAGGCGGATGCAGTGAAAGCATGGGATACCTTCTCGCAGGCGTACCTGCGCGAAGGGCGGCAAAAGGGCATAGTGCAAACAGAAAACCGCAAGTGGACGGCGGCGAAACGGACAGGCAGGGTGCTCGCCATCGTGTTTGACGCCCCCACTCGTAAAGGGGCAGAAGAGATGCTCAAAGCGATACGCACTCAGGAGGTGCACTAATGAGTGAACTGATACTGACCCGCCGCGATTTGCTCAAGGCAACCGCTGGAGCCGCTGTTGCCGCGCTGGCTCCCGATATACTGGCACAGGAGAAGCCTAAACGAGCGAAAGTGGTGCTGGTGCGCCACAAGGAGGTGCTCGACGCACAGGGGAAAATCAACGAGAACGTGCTGATGCAGATGCTGGACGAAGCGGTGACCACCCTGCTGGGCGTGAAAAACCCGGTGGACGCGTGGAAACGCCTTGTCCAGCCCACCGACCTCGTGGGTATTAAGAGCAACGCATGGAATCCCCTCCCTACCCCCAAGGAGGTAGAGCAAGCCATCCGAAAACGACTGATGGACGCGGGCGTCGCGGAAGGCAACATCCGCATCGATGACCGCGGCGCCAGACAAACGCTGGCAAACTGCACCGCGCTCATCAACGTACGCCCTGTGCGAACGCACTGGTGGTCGGGCATCGGCGGTTGCATCAAGAACTACATCATCTTTTCGGAGAACCCGTCTACCTATCATCCAGATGCCTGTTCATCGCTGGCTTCGGTATGGGACCTGCCTGCGGTCAAGGGCAAAACGCGCCTGAATATTCTGCTCGCGCTCACTCCCCTCTTTCACGGGCGTGGCCCGCATCACTGGGACCCGCGCTACGTCTGGCAGTACAAAGGGCTGTTCGTCTCGCTGGACCCCGTAGCAGTGGATGCAATGGGATTGAAGCTGATACAGGCAAAACGCCTCCAGCATTTCGGGGAAGACGTTGCGCTGGAGACCCCGCCCAAGCACATCCGTGAAGCAGAGGTAAAATATGGATTGGGTGTCAGCGACCCCAGCCGAATAGACCTGGTCAAACGGGGCTGGAAAGAAGACATTTTGATATAAGAGGTGACCGATGCCGGGCAAGGCGTTGCGTTCCAAAACCGCTATCCGTCGTCTGCATGAGCAGTATGCCTCCCAGTACGGCAGGGAGATGACTATCGCCTTCCTGCTGCAGGATTGGGATGATCCGTATAACGTAGGTGGGATGTTCCGGGTAGCGGATGCAGTCGGCGCGAAGGAGCTCATCATGACGGGGCACACTCCCCTGCCGCCGCACCCGCAGATTCACGTCACCTCGATGGGACATCACCGGCGTATCCCCTTCCGCTATTTTGAACACCACGAGGAAGCGGTCGCCCGCCTGAAGCTGGAAGGCTATCATCTGGTGGCGATAGAAATCGCCGAGGACGCCTGGCATTACAAAGATTACCCCTACCCTGAAAAGGTATGCTTTGTCGTCGGCAACGAGGTGAACGGCGTGTACAACAAGGTGCTGGCGATGTGCGATGGAGCGGTATTTATCCCGATGGCAGGAAAGGGTAAGTCGCTGAACGTCGTGGTAGCGGCGGCAGTGGTGGCGTTCGAGGCGTGGCAACAGCCAGAGGAGCACTCTACGGAGAGTCTTCCCGCTGCAGAAACCAGTCCAGAACCGGTTGAAGAATAGACCCCACCCGACGCATTCCTACCACCGCAATGGCTTTGCCCGCTACCTGAGGCAGATGCACGTCACGCGGCGTCAGTGAGGGAATCTCCGCATGGATGCCATCCAGGATCTTCTGTCGTATCACGTCACGCATGGGCAACCACTCTATTTTTTCACGTATGCAAGTATATTTTACCATAAAGTTTGCTCTCTAAGAAGGAAAATTTGCCACTGAGTTTTTATCCTCTAGAGGAAATATTCCGGGTAAGTGCGTCGGTTCATCTCTGTCGAGCATCTTGGAGGGTCGTGCTCCGTCGCGACCAAAACCGAACGGCTCGCCCGAAAATGCACCATCCCAAAACAGGCAAAAAATCTCCCAAACCGGAACAATTTGCCCCGCAAAAAAACCAGAATTCCCTCTTCCCTCTTGACAAGATGGGCCTAGCCATGCTAGTACAATCCTTATAGAAGGAGGTTTACGTCAACTGCGTAACTCCTAAAACATTTTGGAAAGGAGGTATAAACGATGCAACACACTTGCAAGCGATGGGTTTTCTGCTGGATAGTGGCACTTAGCGTCGAGCTCGGCATAGTGAACTCACTGAACGCACAAAGTCTGACATGGTTAGGCGTGCCCTTCGGTGTCTCCAGCGTCGCAGTGGCAGTTAGCGACAATGGAAAGGTAGTGGTAGGTCGGGCAGGCGATATTCTAAACGGCCCGCTCGCTGCTGATGTCTATATATGGGATCTGAGTACGAACCGTGTACTCCGACTGACTGAAGGTGGAGGCTCTGCATTCGGTTTGACCCCTGACGGCGTAAAGGTTGGGGGGCAGAACAACCTTTCGTCCTTCGCACGAACTGCTTTTATCTGGACAGAAGCGAGCGGCAGAGTGCAGTTGCCACAGTCAGGGAGCAGGTCGTGGGTAATCTGCCTAACGCCCGATGGTTCACGGGCAGGCGGTGCATCTGGATACCCTAACTATCCCGCGATTTGGGATGTAGCCTCGGTACCGCCTCAACTCCTTCGGGTTTATAGCGATCGAGGCTATGGCGGTGAAATTTGGGATTTCTCGGACGCCGCGGACATTGCCCTATGCTTCATTTACTCAGGTGGTACTTACCGAGCGCGAATTTGGTATATGAACGGGCTGGACATTCAACAAGATATTGTTCTGGCGCCATTCGCTTCGGACCCTTACACGCTTGGCGCTCACCTTTCGCCAGACGGCACGATTGCGGTGGGAATGTCAGGACAGATCTATGATATCTAGCTCGGAGTCGGTAGTAACTATCGTCCAGCAATGTGGCGCGCTGGGAATAACTGGCAGGTGGAGCCGTTGGCGACACTGGGAGGATCGCGTGGATTCGCCTGGGACATCAATGCAGGCGTGGTTGTGGGCTTCTGTAGCCTGCCCAACGATGAGAACCGGGCTGTGCGCTGGAACATCAATACTGCCACGACACAAGTGGAAGACCTGAATGTGACATATGCCAACCTGCTTGGGGATGGCTCACGCTTGCGTATTGCGTATGGAGTCAGCCGCAACGGGCGGTTTATCGTCGGTTCAGGCTACAACGCCGCGACGGGACGTAGTGAAGCGTTCCTGCTGGACACGATGGTTACCATCACCGGCAACGTGGAACTGCGCGACTTCATCGGCGACGCCACCCAAATACCCGTCACTGTGGAACTGCGCCAGGGAGGAAACGTGGTCGGCTCACGAACCCTCAATCTGGACTCCAGCGGCAACTACGCCTTCGCCGCTTACCCCGGCACTTACGACCTTGCCTTCAAAGCCAGTCACTGGTTGAGGACAGTTGCGCCGAACGTATCCGTTAGCGGTTCCAGCGTGACGGTGAACGTCTCTCTGACCAACGGCGACATCGATGGGGATAACGAGGTAACGCTGTTCGATTTCGGACAGCTTGTTGCCGCGTTTGGCAGTGTGCCGGGCGATAGCAACTGGAACCCTGACGCCGACCTGGACGGGGATGAAGAGGTGACGCTATTTGACTTTGGTATCCTCGTGCGCAACTTCGGCGCAATTGGGGATGAGTAACCCAACCTGTGTGCGGGTAGTCATGGGCAACACCCCTCTACCCGCTCTCGCCCTGTTCGTACGAGGAGTAGTAGTACGGCGTTTCCGCTTCGAACTCGGCGGCGCAGGTATCTACCATCTTGTACACTGGCTCGATACCCAGTACCTTGCGTGCCTGTCGCAGCGCCATCTCGTCCACCCCGGCGATGTCCGCCAGCATCGCATCGGGAAAGCCCTTGCCCTTCGCGGTGCGCAACAGCTCCGCCGCCGGATGCTGGTTGCAGGGGTTCTGTACCAGGTCGCGCAGTTCGCGGGCGTGCAACCGCAAGCGCGTCTCCATCTCCACCAGCTGCCGAATCTTCTCCAGAAACCAGGGGTCTATACTGGAGATTTGCGCCACCTCTTCCACCATCATGCCCCGACGAAACGCTTCCGCCACGATGAAGATGCGCTCATCGGTGGCAACCGCCAGCCCCTCCTCGATCTGCATGTCGGACAGAGCCGCCACGCCTCGCCGCGTCAGCCCCATTGCACCGATTTCGAGGCTGCGGATGGCTTTCATCAGCGCGCCCTCAAAGGTGCGGTCAATGGACATCACCTCGCCCGTCGCCTTCATCTGCGTGCCGATGCGCCGGTCGGCGGTCACGAACTTGTCGAAGGGCCAGCGCGGGAACTTCACCACCACATAGTCCAGCGCAGGCTCGAAACAGGCTTTGGTCTTCCTGGTCACCGCGTTTTCAATCTCGTCCAGATGTAGCCCGATGGCGATTTTCGCCGCCACCCGTGCGATGGGATAGCCGGTTGCCTTCGATGCCAGCGCAGATGAACGTGATACGCGCGGGTTGACCTCTATCACGTAGTACTGGAAGCTGTTGGGGTCCAGTGCCAGCTGTACGTTGCATCCGCCTTCGATTCCCAGCGCACGGATGATATTGAGCGAGGCGCTGCGCAACATGTGGTATTCCTTGTCGGTCAGCGTCTGGCTGGGCGCGACCACGATGCTGTCGCCTGTGTGCACGCCCATCGGGTCCAGGTTCTCCATGTTACATACGGTGATGCAGGTGTTCGCCGCATCGCGCATCACCTCGTACTCGATCTCTTTCCAGCCCAGCAGACATCTCTCCACCAGCACCTGATGGCGCATGGAAAGGTTCATCCCCAGACGCCCGATTTCCAGCAGCTCCGCTTCATTGGTGGCGATGCCGCCACCCGTGCCGCCCAGTGTATACGCCGGGCGTACGATGGCAGGATACGGACAGATTTTTGCTACCTTGTGCAGCTGCTCTTCGCTTTCCACAATCCACGATTCCGGAACCGGCTCGCCGATAGCGTGCATGGTCTCGCGGAACAGCTCGCGGTCCTCCGCCTTCTGTATTGCCGAGAGCGGTGTCCCCAGTAACCGCACATCGTATTTGTCCAGAATGCCTGCCTCGGCAAGTTGCGCCGCCAGGTTCAGCCCCGTTTGGCCACCCAGCGTAGGCAACAGTCCATCGGGTCGCTCGCGAGCGATGACACGCTCCGCGAAGTCTACTGTCAGCGGCTCAATATACACGCGGTCGGCGATCTCGGTATCGGTCATAATGGTCGCCGGGTTCGAGTTCATCAGCACTACCTGCACGCCCTCCTCTTTCAGAGCGCGGCAAGCCTGCGTGCCCGCGTAGTCGAACTCCGCCGCCTGACCGATCACAATCGGTCCCGAACCGATAACCATCACTTTTCGAATGCTTGGGTCTTTCGGCATGTTTCTCCTCAACCCGATTTTGATTTGATGTGTATCCGCCCTCTGGAGGGTCAAGCTCCGTCGTGACCGCGACGTTTGGGATGCGACAGAGCGCATCCCTCCAGCTATGCAACCTGAAGGTTGCGACTACGGCTCAGCCTGTTCCAGCACCTCCGTCATACAGTACAGCAACCACAGTCCAGCCACGTTGTAGTCGATGCCCGACGGGGTATCGCCCAGCCCTCCGGTAAGGCGCAGGGTGGTGGCAAGCAACCTTCCCTGCCCCACCGTCGCGTCCACCAGATAGTCGTGTATCGCCAGGGATCGCGCATCCACGCGACGAAGCACAGGCTGCACTACCGCATCCGCTCCCAGTACCTCGGACAGTCTTTCGGGTACCAGCGCACAATCGCACGTCAACCCCACAAACTGCGCTCCGGTGTAGCCCTGTTGCCGGAATCTTCGCCACAGCGGGTGAGGCAGAAATAGCTTCACCGCCTCGCGCCAGAAGGGCAATCCCTCCACAGGCAGCCCGTCGTATTGCTCATGGAACAGAACAACCCGTCCACCCCGGTGCAGGCATTCCAGCAAAGAGGGGTACCACGCCGAGGCGATGATGCGCCGTTCACTCGGAATCTGTGCTTCAGTTACGCGACGCAGTTCCCATCCGACGTTTTCCGCTCCGCGCAGCTTGTGCTGCGGGTCATATACCGCCCACGCGCCCAGCGCGCGGGTATCTACCGACGGATAGCACCACAGCTCCCACTCGTTCTCTACTTTCTCGCTACCTGTCTGGAGTTCGCAGCGCAGGGTGAGCTGCTCCATCCGTTTAACCGCCGGCATATTCAGCTCCAGAGTGCCCACTGACGCCAGTGTGCCCACCCTCAGCAGTTCCGATACCGCACATTCGCCTTGCTGTAGCACATCATCCGCCTCGTTCCGCAGTTGCCAGCGCAACCTGCCCTTACAATCGGCGTGACCGTAGTGCGACAACGCTACGTGTGCTATCACTGACTCCCCACCGCGGAAGTTCCAGCGGTCTACATAAGCGGGACGGTCGCCACCGTTTATCCACTCACGCCGACGGTGGAACTGCAGTAACAACACACTGTCGGCATTGAAGCGACGAAACTCTTCCGGTTGCCACTTCAGCTCGCCCAGGTCGTCCCACATCCCCGAGGTAGCGATAGGGGTGTCGCTGATACTGGTCACCACGTAGCCGCTTATCTCCCGATACAGGCGCGTGGTCTCGATAGTTACCTTGCGGTGGAACAGCCCCTGCTTTATCGAGGAAAACTTCAGCGCGCTACGCTGGACCTCTAAGTCCGTCTGCTGGAACCGTTTCATCTGTTGCACCGCGTACACTACCGGACGCACGCCCTGCGGATTAACCTCTTCGTCGTCTGTTGCCCACCATGGGGGCGTACCGCCGTTTGCCTCCAGGATAGCCGGTATATCCCGGAAGGTATCCACGTCGCAGTACTCGCCGAACAGCCAGGGCTGGGACGAACGCCCGCGTGGCGCAAAGTGGTCAAACAGTGGGCGAAGGAACGGCAGGTCGCAGTAAAAGTGGTTGTCGTAGAAATCGGCGTACTCTTTCAGCAAACCGTGATACGCTTCTCCGCCCCCGCTGTTATCTCGCACCAGAGGGCTATCGGTCAGGCGTTTCACCAGCCAGTAGATCTTCTCCAGGAAAGGCGCGCCGACGCTATCCGAAAGTTCACAGCCCAGGGTCCAGACGATGATGCTTGGATGCCCGCGCAATTGCAGTACGATGCGTGTGTACTCTTCGATCACCTGCCTCTGAAACGCCGGCGTCACCTCGGGCAACCACATCGGCAGTTCCACCCACGCTAACATGCCCATCTCGTCGCACAGGTGCAGGTAGTGCTGCGGAGGCACCCACAGGCAAAACTTCACCATGTTGTAGCCCAGATCGCGCAATCTTTGCAGTTCGGCGCATATCTCGTCTTCGGTCGGGTTCGGTGCAAGGTGCTGTGGATACCAGCCCCAGTGCAGAATACCGCGCGGGTAGACAGGTTCCCCGTTGAGTAAGATAGTATCCCCTTTTACCTGCACGGTACGCATTCCGAACCAGCGAGGAATGCGACAGGTGTCTCCGTGCAGGTCGGTAATTTCCACTTCCAGCCGATAGAGATTTGGAGAGCGAGGAGACCACCATTGAGGGGCAGGGTCATCCAGCGTCACCCGCACATATCCCCGCTCGTTGCAATGCACCTCCTGGCTATCCACCCCTTTCCCGTCCGGGCGGTAGAGAGTAAGGCTCAGGGTAGCGGGCAGTTGCCCACCACATGAGACCTCCACCTCTACATGCCCCTTACCTACCACGTTGGGATAGAGGTCCTCCATCCACGCTTCAGGTGTGCGAATGAGCCACGCCTGCTGCCAGATGCCTCCAAACGTACCGTGTACATACGGCAAGAAACCTGCCAGCGTGCCGGGCACAGGATAGGTGCTGCCCCCCGGCTTTATCACCCGCAAAGCGACGAACGCTTTTCTATCCTCCAGATAGGGAGTTATGTCGCAGGCAAAGCGGTCCCACATCCCAATATGCGTGCCCATGTGCCTGCCGTTCACCCATACCTGCGTCGCGTAGCTGACTCCCTCCAGTAATAACCATATTCTGCCCCGTTGCCAGTCGGCAGGCACCTCGACCTCCGTCACATACCATACAGGACCCTCAAAGCGTTTGGAGACGCCCTCCTGCTCCCAGCAGTGAGGCACGCGAACTGCTCGCCATTCCTCGCCCAAAGAATGGGGGAGGTACCACTGCTCCGCCTCCCCCCTGTTCGCTTCGTCGATTCGCACCCACCAGTGAGGGCACTCCTTGCGCCACATACCTCCTCGACACAGCGTGCTGAATGGCATCAGGAGCCTCCTTTTACCTTATGAGCTGCCCGTGTGCTGTCCTGAACGCGGGGCAAACGATGGGAGTTCAGCCTCCAGCGATACGCCTCCCGCAGCCACCCCGGAACACGATACACCGAGACGGCATACGGTCCCACCCATTCACGCATGACCCGGTTGCGCTGGCGCAACAGGTCGGGATAGTCCTTCCGCCACCACCACTCACCCTGCATCCCGTCCAGCACTATCACATGCGTTACTCCGTACCGCTCGATGGGGTCGGGATAATTCGCAAGGCGCGGAATCACCAGCATCGTGGAGACCGGCGCGTCCAGACAAACGCCCGGCGCACAGTTCCCCGCGACCACTGCTCCCTGCGGCAGGATACGCTCCAGCCTCTCTGCAAACTGCTTCAGCGTGTACTGTCGGTTCTGATACCATCCGGTAAAATACCAGAGGTTCCATGCCGCGATAATCATCAGCACCATCGTGGGCGCCCATGCCAGGGAGAATCCGCCTTCTGAAAGGGTGCGATGGAGCACCCACTGTACCACCGCCGCCAGCGGAAACGCCAGCAACAGAGTGAGACGCACCACATCCCACGAGAAGGGCACCTGTAAGGCAAACACCAGCGCAAAATACAGGGCATACTCCAGCATCAGCGTGCGCAACAGGTGCGCCCACCACTCGCCCGGCCGCCACACCAGCCGGGCAACATCCGGCAGCCGCACGATACCTACCGCCGCCAGCGCAACAATTGCCGGGTAGATGGGAACGTAATACCGGCTGGGAGCGTAGCGGATGAAGGCAAGCAGAGCGGTACCCAGCCACATCCACACCAGCAGGAACTCCACCGCACCGTTTCCCTTGCGACGCTCCTCCTGGCGGAAAATAGCCAGCAGGGTCGTGGTCAGCGACAGGAAAATGGTCACAGGCATATGGGCGAACAGGTAGCCCATCAGCCCGTACTGGTAGTTCAACAGGGCACGACGCACGTCCGCATATGCCTCTACCAGATTACGCGGCAGTATCTGGTAAGTCAGATAGAAGTCGCTCATGTGGCGATACTCGCGCCAGTGCGGCAACAACCACGCTCCGGCGTACAGCGTTCCGGCAATGAGCATTCCCCCCATAGTTACCGCGATTTCCCAGCGCGTGTTACGCCCGTGCGTGCGCCCACTCCACCAGCTGGCAAGCAAGGGCGCGGGAATGAAGAAAGCGCACAACGACTTGATACTGCAGGCGGTGACAGTCATCACACCAGCCAGCGCAGGCCAGGCCAGCCCCTCGCCGCGGCGCACCCATGCGTAGAACGCCAGAGCCAGAAACAGGGTGGCAGGCGTCTCCAGTAGCGCCATGCGGTTGTACATCAGGTAGGCATGTTCCCACGCCAGCATCAGCGTGCCAAGCCATGCCACCCGCTCTCCGAAAGCGCGTCGCAACGCTGCGAACAGCACCACCAGAGTGAGCAGGCTACACACCACCGAGATCGCCCTCGCCTGGGGGTAGCCTACGCCGAACACCCGAAACACCGCCGCCTGTACTGCGTGTACCAGCGGGCTGAGCACCATATTGTTGAACTCGTTGGTGCGTGCATGTCCCAGCAGGACCGCATTACGGGCGTTGTGCGTGTAAAAGCCCTCGTCGGTAAGTAAACCACTGCTCCAGCAGAGGCGAAAGTCGGGGTCGGCATCCAGCGATACCACCCTTGCCCATATCGCCAGAGCGGAGGCGGCTACAATCAATATGATGACCCAGACTCGTGCTCTCATCTTTTTATCCGTACTCCAGCCGCGACCAGCCACCCTCACTGGAGGGTCGCGCTCCGTCGCGACCACAAACCGAACAGCTCGGACAGAGCCTCGCCCTCCAACACGTTTCGGTCTATTTTGTCATGCTGAGCGTCAGCAAAGCACCTCAGCCTTTTTGTCATGCTGAACGAAGTAAAGCACCTTTGAGATTCTTCGCTCCGCTCAGAATGACAGACATTTTTTTGTCATGCTGAGCGATAGCGAAGCATCTCAACCCATCGCTGCACCGAGATTCTTCGCTCGCGCTCAGAATGACAGATTTATCGCGCGTTTTGTCATGATGAACCCCACGATTGAAATCATAGGCTATGAGTAGAGCAAAATCCGCCTGCGCGGATTGAACAACTGAACAACCTGCGAAGACAGGTTTGTTTTTACCATAGCCCACCATTTCAATGGTGGGGAGACTGCTCGTTTTGTCGAGTAGCACCTGTCGCATTGCTGTGTTGCTCCTATCAACAGTTCATCAAAGGTTACGAGCTAACTCCTGCTCTCGTCTATCAGCCGCAAGAACTCTGCAAAGTACGGATCGCTGTCGCGCGGACCGGGCGACGCTTCCGGGTGATACTGCAGGGTGAAAATGGGCAGAGAGGTATGCCTCAACCCCTCCACCGTACCGTCGTTCAGGTTAATCTGCCATACCTCCATACCCGGCTCCAGCCCGGACGGGTCTACTGCATAGCCGTGGTTCTGCGAGGTAATCGTCACCTGCCCGGAACGTAAGTCCTTCACAGGGTGGTTGCATCCCCGATGACCGAACTTCAGCTTGAACGTCTTCGCCCCAAACGCCGCACCTACCAGCTGGTTGCCCAGACAGATACCGAAGAGAGGCACCTTGCCCACCAGCCGGCGCACCTGCTCCACGATGTCACCCAGCAGGGCAGGGTCGCCGGGTCCGGGCGAGAGAGCTACTCCATCGGGCGCTGTCGCCAGAACGTCCTCTGCGGTAGCGGTACAGGGCAAAACCGTCACCCTGCTACCCAGCGCGGCGAACCTCCTCAAAATATTGTACTTCAGCCCGCAGTCCAGCAGTGTAATGCGATAGCGCGTGCCGGGCAGTACCGGAGCGTCCACCGGCTTCATCCCTTCCGCATCCCACACATACGGCTCCGGCGTGGTAACCATGCGCACATAGTTGAACTGATCGTAACGGGGCGACGCCTGCAGATGGCGCAGAGCCTCCTCACGGGTCAGCTCGGTGGTCAGGATGCCCATCATTACCCCTGCAGCGCGCAGTCGGCGTGTAAGCGCACGGGTGTCGATGCCGTGAATGCCGGGGATACCCTTCGCCTGCAGGTGCTCACGCAGGCTCCAGCGAGCGCGCCAGTTGCTGGGATGCTCACACGCTTGCCTTACCACCAGCGCAGAGACCTGAATACGCCGCGATTCATCGTCCTCTTCATTGATTCCGTAGTTGCCGATGAGCGGATAGGTCAGCGTGACAATCTGCCCGGCATACGAGGGGTCGGTGAGTATCTCCTGATAACCGGTCATGCCGGTATTGAAAACCACCTCGCCCACTACCGTACCGGGCGCGCCGATCGCCTCGCCCTCGAAGGTCACCCCATCTTCCAGAGCCAGCAACGCCTTCATGCAAACCTCCCTGCGACCACTCTGCCGCCGAAAACGGTAGCCACCACGCGCAGCTGCTCCCACTCTTCTACCGGTGTAGATGCCGGGTCTCTGCTCAACACCACGAAGTCTGCGCGTTTGCCCGCGCCCAGCGAGCCGGTATGCTCTTCATCATGCACCGCGCAGGCAGAGCCTTTCGTGTATAGACGGATAGCGGTTAACGCATCCACACGCTCGGTTTCGCCCAGCACCACACCAAGCGGCGTTTTGCGCAGTATCGCCGCGCGAACGCCATCCAGCGGCGCACCCGGCACCACCGGACAATCGGAACTGAACGCCACAGATACACCCGCTTTTAACAGAGAGGCTACCCGGTTCAGACGCCTCGCCCGTTCCTCGCCTAAGCCGTAGCGGTAAGCGTCTCCGAGCCGCGCGACAAACTCCGGCTGCAGCACCGCCACTACGCCCAGCTCCCTCAAGCGGGCAACCAGCGCATCGTCCAGCAGCATACAATGCTCTATGCGATGGCGGATGCCGGTGCGAGGATATGCTTTCATCGCCTGCGCATACAGGCGCAGCACCGTTTCTATCGCGCGGTCGCCGATGGCATGCGTGGCGATTTGCCATCCAGCGCGGTGTGCGCCCATCACGTACTCTTCGAGTTCCTCTTCGCTATGCAGAAGCATCCCCGTCGTGCCGGTATCCACGAACGGCTCCTTCAGGGCGGCAGTACGCGTGGTGAGTGCACCATCAGAAAACACCTTCGCGATACCGATGCGTACGCCATTACTGCCCGTACACACGTCCTGGGGGTACATCCACGCGCCATCTCGCTGCAGTGTGCTCGCCAGTATCATCAGCGTAACACGCAGAGGAGCGCCCTCGCTCACTGCTTGCGCGTAGGCAGCGATTTCCCCTTGCAGGTCGCCCCAGCCGGTGCTGGCGTCCGCTGCGGAAGTGATGCCCTTCTCTGCCATCGCCTGCGCTGCCAGATGCACTGCCCTGACTCGCCGAGCGTGGGAAAGCGGCGGCTGGTGTTTGGTGACCAGGTCCACTGCGCTCTCCAGCAAAACGCCGGTTGGTTCGCCCTGAGCGTCGCGTTCGATGGTGCCGCCGGGTGGGTCGGGCGTCTCGCGGGTGATGCCGGCGATTCTTAGCGCGACGGAATTCGCAACCCCGCCATGCTTGCTGGTATGTTCGATGAACACCGGTTTCTCGGTGCTCACCCGGTCCAGGTCGTGACGGGTGGGGTGTCTGCGCTCCATCATGCGGTTCTGGTCATAGAAACTGCCTGTAATCCACTCGCACTCCGGATGTTCCTCTGCCCAGCGGCGCAGCTGCGCGATGAGAGCGGGGATGTCTGGTGTGCGCTCGGGGCTGAGGTTCGCCGCGCTCAGGTCCAGACCGTACGCCAGAATATGGCAGTGACAATCGTTGAAACCGGGCACCACAAACAGCCCACCGCCGTCCACGCGCCTCGCCGACGGATAGCGCGCGAAGAGGTCATCCGCCTCGCCGACCGCCAGAATCCGCCCGTCCTGCCACACCATTGCGCTGGCAACGGGCTGGCTGTCGTCCATCGTGTAGATGGTCACGTTATGTAAGAGCGTTTCAGGCATTTATTCTTCTTTCCCCGTAGCCGCAGGCCTTAGCCTGCGCCCAACACAACCTGAAAGTTGCGGCTACATCCCGTGTCGGTACACTGCCCTCCCACCAACCATCGTCAACACAGGCTTGCCCCGCAGCTCCCAGCCCTCAAAGGGCGTGTTGCGCGATTTGGAGCGGAACTCGCCGGCACGTACCGTCCACTTTCTATTCGGGTCAAACAGTGAGATATCCGCCGGCGACCCCGGTCGTAACGTGCCGCCCGGCAGTGCCAGTACCTTCGCCGGCTGGCAGCTCATTTTATCCACCAGCGCACTCAGGCTCATTTTACCGGTGGAGACCAGCTCGGTGTATGAAACGGCGAAGGCGGTCTCCAGCCCAACGATGCCGAAGGGCGCCAGCGCAAACTCCTGCGCCTTTTCGTGCGAGGCGTGCGGGGCGTGGTCGGTGGCAATAGCGTCTATCGTGCCGTCCAGCAGCCCTTCGATAATGGCATCGCAGTCCTGCTGCGTGCGCAGGGGCGGGTTCATCTTGGCACTGGTGTTGTAGCCCATGCACGCCTCGTCGGTCAGCGCGAAGTAGTGCGGACAGGTTTCGGCGGTAACCGGTGCGCCCTTCTCCTTCGCCCAGCGGATGATGCGCACTGCCCCCGCAGTAGACACATGCAGGATATGCAACCGACACCCTGTATACAGGCTCATCAGGCAGTTTCGCGCCACCTGCACCTCTTCGGCAACGGAAGGCATCCCACGCAACCCCATGATGGTGGCGGTTAACCCCTCGTTCATGCAGGCGTCCCGGGTCAGCGATTTGTCCTCGCAGTGCGTCATTACCGTCAAACCCAGCTGGGCGGCGTATTCCATTCCACGCCGTAACACCTCTGCCGACTGCAGGGGGTAGGCATCATCGGTTACCGCTACCGCCCCCGCCTCTTTCAGTGCGGCCATCTCGGTCAAGCCCTCTGGCTGTAAGCCCTTTGTGATGGCAGCAACGGGGTACACTCTCGCAACGCCCACTTCCTCTACCCGCTTCAGCAGTCCGCGTATCACCGACGGCTCATCCAGAGGCGGGTCGGTGTTGGGCATACAGCACACCGCGCTGAATCCCCCCGCTACCGCCGCCGCGGTTCCCGATGCCACATCTTCTTTGTACTCGTAACCCGGTTCGCGCAGATGCACATGCAAATCAATCAACCCCGGTGTAAGAACCAGCCCCGAACAGTCTATCACCTCACAACTGCCCACGTCGTAGGGCGTGCTGTCCTCGGTGATTGCCAGCACCTTGACCTCGTCCACCACCACATCCGCTATCTTATCGATACCCTGCGAGGGGTCGCACACATGCGCGTTGCGAAAGATAGTTCTCATGCTGACGCCTCCCCGCCCAGAAGATGGTACAGCACCGCCATCCGGATGGCGACGCCGTTGGTCACCTGCTCCAGTATCACCGAGCGTCCGCTGTCCGCCACATCGTCGGCAATCTCCACGCCGCGGTTCATCGGCCCCGGGTGCATCACAATGCAGTCGGGTTTCGTCACCTCAAGCGCTTTTGCATTCACGCCCCATCGCTGCGAGTACTCGCGCAGGCTGGGCAGTAAGCCCCGTTCCATGCGTTCCTGCTGCAAACGCAACGCCATCACCACATCTGCGCCTTCTATCCCTTTACGCAGGTCGGTATACACCTCGACGGGCAAACGGTGCACATCGCGCGGTAGTAACGTCGCCGGTGCAACGAAGCGCACCTTCGCGCCCATCTTGGTCAACCCCCACAGGTTACTCCGCGCCACCCGGCTATGTGTGATGTCGCCCACGATGGCGACCGTCAATCCTTCCAGCCTTCCCTTGTGTTGCCGGATGGTGAGCATATCGAGTAGCGCTTGCGTGGGGTGTTCATGCATTCCGTCGCCCGCGTTCACCACCGGAATGTCCAGTGCCTGCGCGACCAGATGCGCCGCTCCCGACTGCGGATGGCGCATGACCAGGCAGTCAATCCGCATCGCCCGCAGGTTGCGTGCGGTATCCAGCAGGCTCTCTCCCTTTTGCACGGAGCTGCTCGCCGCTGCCACGCTGGTGGTATCCGCCGACATGATTTTGGCGGCGTTCTCAAACGAGACGCGCGTGCGGGTACTGGCTTCATAGAAGAGAGTGACTACCTGCCTGCCCCGCAGAGTGGGCACCTTTTTCACGGGGCGCTCCAGAATCTCTTTGAAGGATTGCGCAGTGTCCAGCAGCAGACGGATGTCTTCTGGCTCCGTCTCACGCAAGGTAATCAGGTCGGTTAGCATCGTCATCGCTCCTCGTCAGGTTTGCGAATGCACACGGAGTCCTCGCCGTGCAGCTCTTCTAACCTGACCTCTACGAACTCCTGCCGCGCGGTCGGCAGATTTTTACCCACGTAATCGGGGCGGATGGGCAGTTCACGATGCCCACGGTCAATCAGTACCGCCAGCTGCACGCAAGCAGGGCGTCCGAGATCCATCAGGGCAGTGATAGCGGCGCGAACGGTGCGTCCGGTGTATATCACCTCGTCCACCAGCACTACCTTCTTATCGGTGATGTCCACGGGGATGTGCGTCGCGCCGATGTCGGAAACAGCGTGTGTACGGTAGTCATCGCGGTAGAGAGTAATATCCAGCTCTCCAACGGGCACAGCCGTGCCCTCAATCTGTTCGATGAGTCGGCTCAGGCGGTGCGCCAGGGGTGCCCCTCGTCGCAGGATGCCCACCAGCACCAGATTCTCCGCGCCCTTGTTGCGTTCCAGAATCTCATGGGCGATGCGGGTGAGTGCGCGCCGCATCTCGTGGGCATCCATCACTTTCACTTCGGTGGGCATCACTTGCCTCCTTAGCAGAACGATGACAGCGCGGGCGGCAAGGAGAGGTGCAGCACGTGTGGAACCGATGCATCGCTCCTTGTCCGCCTCGCTGGACGGACTTAAAGGAACCCGTTGCATAGAGTATAACGGATGTCGGCACGGTTTGTCAAGCGCAACGGCGAATGTGGTGTTATAATGGACGCTGGATACACTCAGGAGCCTGGAGGATAGTGCATGATTTGCGTTATCGGAGGGGCGGGCTATATTGGCTCGCACTGTGTGAAGCGGTTGCTGGAGCGTGGTTACGAGGTGGTCACCCTGGACAATCTGGAAGCAGGGCACCGGGCGGCTGTTGTCGGGGGCGAGTTCGTGCAGGGCGATTATACCGACCGTCAGACACTGGACACCCTGTTCACCAGCTACCCTATCGAATGCGTGATGCACTTCGCCGCGTATGCCTCTGTCGCTGAGAGCATGACCGACCCCGCCAAGTTCTACCGTCTGAACGTGGTGGGTGGATACACCCTGCTGGAAGCGATGCGCGCGCATCATATCCCCTACCTTATCTTTTCATCCAGCGCAGCCACCTACGGGGAACCCTGCCAGATACCCATCCCTGAAGACCATCCGCAGGAACCGACTAACGCCTACGGGGAGACCAAACGCGCTTTTGAGCAGATGCTACGCTGGTACGATGTGGCGTTTGGCTTGCGCTCTATTAGCCTGCGCTACTTTAACGCCGCCGGTGCGGACCCGGAGGGACAGTTGGGCGAAGACCACCATCCCGAAACGCACCTTATCCCGCTGGTGTTGCTGACTGCGCTGGGCAAACGCCCCGTCATCAAGATATTCGGCACGGATTACGATACTCCCGACGGCACCGCCATCCGCGATTATATCCACGTTACCGACCTGGCGGATGCGCACATCCTTGCGTATGAGGCGCTGAAGCGCGGCGCGCCTACCTCCGCCTACAACCTGGGGAACGGCCTGGGCTATTCGGTGCGCGAGGTCATCCGCACCGCCGAAGAGGTCGTTGGGCGTTCTATCCCGCAGGAGGAGGCTCCTCGTCGCGCAGGCGACCCCGCCCGGCTGGTGGCGAGCGCAGACCGCGCCAAACACGAGCTGGGCTGGCAGCCGCAGTACGCCGACTTGCGCACCATCATCGAGACCGCCTGGCGGTGGCACTCCACCCACCCGGATGGCTACGGTGACAGAACGTAGCTACTCTACCCGCCGGAACTTGCTGATGCGCCCATCGGAGACCCACTCCACTACGTAAAGGTCCCCGCGCGTATCCACACATGCCGCGTGGGGGGAGATAAACACACCCGGCTGCCGGTCAGAATGCGCGATGTTCGGGTAATCCGGTCGCTCCCATACGCCCGGGTTATCGCCGAGGTGGGTTATCAAGCGGTTGTCGCCGTCCAGGATGGTCACCCGCCCGTGCAGGTCAGGGATAATCAGAGCCTCTCCGTCCTGAGCGAAGCCGCACGGATAGCGCAGGTTCTCGGTTACCGTATCCAGCAGGTTTCCATCCAGGTCGTAAATCTGGATGCGCACGTTTGCCCTGTCTGCTACCAGCAAGCGTGCTTCGTTCCGGCGCGTATCCACCCAAACGCCGTGTGGGCAATTCATCCTGCCGGGTTCCGCACCCTGCCCGCCCCAGGATTGTACCCACTCGCCCTGGGAAGTGTAGCGATGTACATAGTGTTGTCCATAGCCATCGCACACGTAGACATCTCCCTGCGGGGATACCGCTACTCCTGTAGGCAGATACAGGTCATCCGAGGGATAAACCTCTTGCAGAGGTGGGGTCGGTAGACGCAGCACCTCCTCGCCGTACGTGGTGTACTTCGCCACGCGGTGCAGTGCGTAGTCCGTGAGCCAGAGAAACTCTTCGTTTCCCTCGCGGGTAAGGGTCATGCCGTGCGCGCCTGCTGCGAACTGCTTCCCCCATGAACGCAGAAAGTGACCCTCAGGGGAGAACTGAATCACCGCATGTTCACTCTGGTTGAACACAAAAACGTTGTGTTGCGAGTCCGTTGCTACGCCGTGTGTATAGCCGAGCGACACTCCTTTCGGCAGTTTCGCCCAGCCATGCACCAGACTATACCGGTACGAACCTCTTGCCATTACCATCGTTGTTTTCCCTCCTTCATGAGACGCCTGGTCGCGAATGGCTTATTATACCATATGAAGAGGGGTACTCTGTAAAGGGTAATCCCCGCCTCAAAGCGAACAGAAAAGCGGATACGGAAAGGGGGTGTCTCTATGAAGCTGGGATTTGTGAGCGCGATACTGCCTGACCTTTCACTGCAGGAGGTGTTGCAATTTGCTGCAGAGGAAGGCTTTGACTGCGTAGAGCTGATGTGCTGGCCCGTTGGCAAAGCGGAGAGGCGTTATGCAGGCGTCACACATATCGATGTCGCTACTCTGGACGATGCAAAAGCAGCCGAAATCAAATCGCTGTGCGAACGCACCGGCGTCACCATCAGCGGGCTGGGTTACTACCCCAACGTGCTTTCTCCCAATCCCGACGAAGCCAGCGCGTGTCTGGAGCACCTGAAGAAGGTCATCACCGCTTCCGCCAGATTGGGTATCGGTCTGGTGAACACCTTCATCGGGCGCGACTGGACACGCTCGGTGGAAGAGAACTGGCCGCGTTTTCTGGAGGTCTGGAGACCGCTGATTGCCTACGCAGAGGGGCTGGGCGTGCGCATCGGGATAGAGAACTGCCCCATGCTCTTTACCCGCGACGAGTGGCCTGGCGGCAAGAACCTCGCCACCTCGCCTGCTATCTGGCGCAAGATGTTTGCCGAGATCCCCAGCGACCACTTTGGTTTGAATTTTGACCCCTCGCACTTTGTGTGGCAGCAGATGGACTACCTGAAGCCCCTGCGCGAGTTCAGCGCAAAGCTGTTCCATATCCACGCTAAGGACGCCCGCGTGGACAAACATCGTCTGGATGAGGTGGGCATTCTGGCGACTCCTCTGGAGTACCACGTGCCCAAACTGCCCGGGCTGGGCGATGTGGATTGGGGCAAATTCTTCTCTGTGCTCAGCGACGCAGGCTACGAAGGGGCTGTGTGCATCGAGGTAGAGGACCGTGCCTACGAGAAGACCCTCGAAACCCGCAAGCAGGCACTCCGGCAGTCGGCGCGATACCTGCGACAGTTCATGGCAGGAGGCAAGTGAGGATGGACTACACCTACCGCGACATCGCCAAGATGATTGACCACTCCCTGCTAAACCCAATATTAACCGACGAGGAGCTGGAGCGGGGTTGCCGCATTGCGCGTGAGTACGATGTCGCCAGCGTTTGCATCAAGCCCTACTACTTGAGACGCTGTGCAGAGATATTGCAAGGCAGCGACGTGCGCCCCAGCACCACCATCGGCTTTCCACATGGCGGACACACCACCGCCATTAAAGTCGCCGAGGCGAAGCAGGCGCTGGATGATGGTGGCATCGAACTGGACATGGTGGTGAACATCGGCAAGGTGCTCAGCGGAGACTGGGCTTATGTACGCGACGACATCCGTGCAGTGGTAGAGGTGACACACGAGCGAGGCGGTATCGTCAAGGTCATCTTCGAGAACTGCACCCTGCAGGATGAGCATAAGATTCGGCTGTGTGAGATTTGCGCTGAGGTCGGTGCAGATTTCGTGAAGACCTCCACCGGCTTCGGCTCCGGCGGCGCAACCATCGAAGACCTGAAGCTCATGCGCAAACATTCCCCTCCCCATGTGCAGGTGAAAGCTGCAGGAGGGATTCGCACGCTGGATGCCCTGCTGGAGGTGCGTGCTATCGGGGTGACGCGCGTCGGCGCTACCCGTACGGTAGAGATACTGGAGGAGTGCAAGAAGCGGCTGGGCATTGGATAAGTTTTGTCAATTTGGGGAGGCACAAGATGTAGTGTTTTTCCTAGGCACACAGGTACAGCATTTTATATTGGAGTGGGGGACGGGAATCGAACCCCATATCGTCAGATTGAAATGGGCAGTTTAGTCATTCAGGTAAACCTATTTCGTCCGTATGTTGTAACTACTACTCTTATATGTCCGTTTACAAGAGTAACTTCTTAGCAAGATGGATGTGTTATCTATCTATTCAGAACCAAAGTATCATGAAGGCACAAACGAAGTGGTTGTTGAGCTCGCAATAGACGTCATCAGGCCCCTGACCATTACGCTCCTGCGCTGGTGAAGGCAGTGCGAACTATCAGCAGGTATTGCTTGGTCGCCCACCTTTTCACATGATGTGCGGTGGGGTGCTTTCATCACGTCCAGTTATGCGTGCGGTGAAGGCTATAGAGCGGGAGCGGTACAAGTTGCATTGGAAGCAGGATACCAAATCACCAAGCCAAGAATATATCCAAAGGCATTAAGCGTAAAAGGAGCTGGGCATGGTAAATCTCCCGGAGTCATCCAAGATAGATGTCTCTCCTCTTGCCAGCGCGTTTAATGACGTTACCAACTCATACAAGTTCTTCTGGTTCATAAGCATTCTTGATTGCGTTCAGAGAGGAGAGGAAAGGATCATACCTGTGAGTCGTCTATTGTGCAGCATGGTCGCTTATGCATGGTTTCCAGTTAACTACTTTCGTCTGTCCTTTGGCAAACAAGATAGGTTGTCCAGAATAGTGGAGATGCTAAAACGCGATTGCAATATCCCTATTAATGCCTCGCGTCAAGACGTACATCGGCACGCAATACAGCAAATGCAACTCCGCACACCTGTTGGCAGAGAGATCAGAGCACTAGGGGAATATGTACCCCAGCGGTTTCTTAGACCTTTCTTCCAGCAACAGCTACGTGGAATGCCCGACAGGAAAGTGGATGCGACTATAAAAAGTCTCGCTTCGGCGACGAATAGCGGAGCAAGCAGATTAGTTCTATACCTGTTTGTTGAACGTGACGGAGTAGAATGCATTGAAATCACCACTGCTTGGTATGAGTACATGACGGCAC
>BEHS01000014.1 GCA_002898895.1 bacterium HR16
AAACGGTGTATCTCGTCTACGAACAGGATGGTACGCTGTCCGTGCAGTTGGCGGCGGCTGCGTGCCTCTTCGATGGCTCGGCGCACTTCCGCGACACCACTGGTCACCGCGCTGTATTCCACGAAATGGCATTTCGTGTGCGCGGCGATAATACGCGCCAGAGTGGACTTACCGCAGCCGGGCGGTCCCCAGAAGATAACCGAGCCGAGCTGGTCGTTCTCGATGGCTTTGCGAATCGCCGTCCCCTCGCCGACCAGATGCTCCTGCCCGACGAACTCCTCCAGCGTACGGGGGCGCATCCGCGCCGCCAGCGGTGCCTCCGTTTCGGTTTCGTACAGGTTTTTCTGCTCAAACAGGCTCATGGTGGTTCCTGTACTGATTGTAGCAGATGGTGAGGGCGATTGCAAAGCATGTTCACGCAACGGGCTGAAGGGATGCGCTCCGTCGCATCCCCATTGTCGCGGTCACGACGGAGCACGAGCATCCAAAGGCAACCTGCACCAGCTTGCAGATAGATGGCGGAGTATGGTATGCTGAGTACACTCTGCACCCCCGGAGGTTGATGGCGATGTCCACAGCGGTGCAAACAGAGCGAAAGGTGTTCTATCCCGACTCGGACGGTCAACCGATGGCGGACAATACGATACAGTTTGAATGCATCGTCACTATCAAGGGGAATCTGGAACTGCTTTTTGCGGACCACCCCGACGTGTTTGTCGCCGGAGACCTGCTCTGGTATCCGGTAGAGGGAAACGCGGAGATTCGGCAAGCCCCGGATGTGATGGTGGCGTTTGGTCGCCCCAAGGGGCACCGCCGGTCGTACAAACAGTGGGAGGAGGGCAACATCCCTCCGCAGGTAGTGTTCGAGGTATGGTCGCCCGGCAACCGGGTGTCACAGATGCTGGACAAGCTGGCTTTCTACGACCGATACGGTGTGGAGGAATACTATCTGTACTACCCCGAAAGCGGTGAGTGGGACGGCTGGACGCGCCAGGAAGGACGGCTGACCCCTATTTCTCAGATGGAAGGCTGGCGGAGCCCCCGGCTGGGCATTCGCTTCGAGAAGGGCAAGGACGCAGAGGTCGGCTTGTTCTACCCCGATGGACGCAAGTTCCTGAGCTTTCTGGAGCTGGGGCAGCTGGCAGAAGCCGAACGCCAGCGTGCCGAACGCCTCGCGGCGAAGCTGCGCGAGATGGGCATCGACCCCAACCAGATATAGCCGTTACAGCCAGATACGCCTGTCCAGACTGCGATACTGAATGGCTTCTGCCACGTGCGGCAAGCCGATATGCTCTTCGCCTGCCAGGTCGGCGATGGTGCGCGCCAGTTTCACGATGCGGTCAAAGGCGCGTGCGCTGATGCCCATCTGCTGGCTTACCTGCCTCAGCATCGCTTTCACATCCTCGGAGAGCGGGCAGAATTGACGCAACATGCGCGTAGTCATCTGCGCGTTGCAGCGTACGTTCGTGCCTTCAAACCGCTTTTGCTGGATCTCTCGTGCCCGCACAACCCGTCCGCGAATGGCTTCCGACGGCTCGCCCGGTTGGGTGCGCAGCAGGTCGTCGGGGGTGAGACGCGGCACTTCGATGTGGATGTCGATGCGATCCAGCAACGGTCCTGATACTCGCTGCTGGTATTTGCGGATTTGCGTAGGCGAGCAGGTGCACCCATGCTGAGGGTCGCCGAAGTATCCGCAGGGGCAGGGGTTCATGGCGGCAATCAGCATGAAACGGGCCGGGTAGGCGATGCTGGCTTGCACCCGCGCGATGCTCACCACGCCGTCTTCCAGCGGCTGACGCAGCACCTCCAGCACTTCGCGACGAAACTCCGGCAGCTCGTCGAGGAAAAGCACTCCGTTATGCGCGAGGCTCACCTCGCCCGGGCGGGGCACGCTCCCGCCCCCCACCAGCGCGGCGTTACTGCTGGTATGGTGTGGTGAGCGGAAGGGGCGCGTGGTCAACAGCCCGGTGTTCGGGGGCAACAGCCCGGCGACGCTGTACAGCTTGGTAATCTCGATGGCTTCGTCCACCGTCATCGGCGGTAAGATGGTGGGCACACGACGCGCCAGCATCGTCTTGCCGGAACCCGGGGGACCAATCATCACCACGTTATGTCCTCCCGCTGCGGCAACCTCCAGCGCGCGCTTGACGTGGTGTTGTCCTTTCACATCGGCAAAGTCCACCTCGTATCTGGGCGGCTGTTGCAGCAGATGTTCGGGGTCGTCGCTGAGCGGGGTAATACCGTCGCGGGTGTTCAACAGCGCTACCGCCTCCGCAAGGCTGGCGACAGGGTACACCTGAATATTGCCCACAATCGCTGCCTCAGAAGCGTTCGGCGCGGGCACAATCATGCGTTTGACCCCTTGCTGACGGGCATGGATGGCGGTGGGCAGCACTCCGGTGACCGGGCGCACAGTGCCATCCAGCGACAACTCACCCAGCACAAACGTTTCGCCCAGCCATTCGCCGTCTACCTGCCCTGCTGCTGCCAGAATGCCGATGGCAATAGGCAAGTCCAGAGCGGGACCCTCCTTGCGCAGGTCGGCGGGAGCGAGGTTAACGGTGATACGGCGCATGGGCCAGTGAAGTCCTGAGTTGCGAATAGCCAGACGAACGCGGTCAATCGCTTCTTGCACCGCACGGTCCGGTAAACCCACGAGGGTGAAACCAGGCACTCCGCCCGGCTGCATGTCCACTTCTACTTCGATAGTATGCGGTTCAATCCCGTGTACGGTGCCCGAAAGTACACGAACCAGCAACGCATGCCTCCTTTTGTCATGCTGAACGCAGTGAAGCATCCTGGTTTACGTCTGTTGCAGTTGCCTCTCCACCCATTCCGCCAGTGCTTGTCGCATGGCAGGCGCGAGCCGGGTGAACTTCAGCCCCACATGGTAAGCCGCCGGTACCCTGTTGGCGATCATCCCGCCCACGTGTACCACCTGCGCTTGCCCGATGAGGGTGAGGTTTGCCTCGGGCAGCGCCATCTGGAAGGAAACTTCCTCGCCAACGGGCGGCGCCTGCGACAACAGCACGGAGAAACCGCCGTGACTCAGGTCGTACAGTTCGCCCGTAACCGTCAGCGGAGCTGCCTCGCGCTCTTCCCGTATCGAAAACGCCAGGTTGACCTGTCCCTCTTCCACAATGCGCGAGTGCTTGCGACGTTGCAGACGGCGGATGGCGACCGGCTTGCGCAGATACAACGCTTGTCGGGGAGCGGTAGCCAGCCGGATGCGCGAGCGAAACTGGTATACGCCATCTCCGCGCGTAAACTGGACGATAGCAACCCCTTGCGACAACACCTCTGTATCCACTACTGCCAGCGGCGGCTCGATCTCCAGCATGCGGTCGTCTTGCGAGATGACGCGCGGGGCATAGGTATAAGACCACTCACCTCGCCGGATGTCCACAATCACCTTCTCACCGTTTTGCAGCAGCATAGGTGCTCCCGTCACGGGGGCAGGGGTGCCAACCTCTCTCCAGACAAGCTCGGTGAACGCTTCCAGGTCGAACGGCTTCTGCAGTACTGCATTCGCCCCCAGACGCGCCGCTTCCTCGTGCAGTTCCACGTCATCGAACGCGGTGATGAGTATGCAAGGCAGCTGCGGATGATCCTGTCGGATTTCGCGCAGTATCTGCACGCCGTTCTTACGCGGGAGCCGAACATCCAGCACCGCCACATCGATAGGTTGTGAGCGGATGAGTTCCAGCGCCTGCACACCGTCATGCGCAATCACGCACTGCAATCCACTTTGCTGCAACCTTGCAGCCAGCACCTTGCACAGGTTTACCTCATCGTCTGCTATCAGCACTCTGGGCATGGGCTCAGACTTCCCCTTTCGGCATGGGCCGGGCATCTGTTATGATTTCAATAATAGTATACAATTCCTGCATTCTTAACAGGTCTCCTCGCGGAAACATATCCGCCCATATATACTGCAAGTTCCGTACCACTCAGAGCGTTTTTGCCGGTATTCGCAGAAAAATTGATAGTTTTTTACCCTGCCCCGACGATAGAATCCGGCAAGAGGTCGGGCGTAAGATACTCCGCGTCGGTGTCGGCGAGCACAACCGCCCGTTCGATAGCGTTTTCCAGCTCGCGCACGTTTCCAGGCCAGCGATATTTCATTAAGATATCCATCGCTTCGGGGGCGACAGATTTGAGCCGCTTACCGTTCTCCCTGTTGTACTGCTTCAGAAAGTGTTCCACCAGAAGCGGGATGTCTTCCCTTCGCTCACGCAGAGGAGGCAGGTAAATTTCGATTACATGCAGACGATAGTACAGGTCATCGCGGAAGGTTTTCTCCTGCACCATCTTCTCCAGGTCCTTGTTGGTCGCAGCAACGAGGCGTACGTCCACTTTAATCGTTTTGGTGCCCCCGAGCCGTTCAAACTCGTGCTCTTGTAGTACTCGCAGTAACTTCACCTGAATAGCCGGGGTAATCTCCGCGACTTCGTCGAGGAACAGGGTACCCTTGTGCGCCAGTTCGAACCTGCCCGGCTTTTGCGATGTCGCGCCGGTGAAAGCGTTCCTCTCATGCCCGAACAGCTCGCTTTCGAGCAGGGTCTCTGGCAGTGCAGCGCAGGACACGGCAACAAACGGTCCTCCTGCCCGACTGCTGTTGCGATGGATGGCTTTCGCAACCAGCTCCTTGCCGGTACCGCTCTCGCCGCGAATGAGCACGGTGGCGTTGCTTGCCGCCACCTTCCCAATCATCTCGTACACTTTCCGCATCGCCTCGCTATTGCCCACGATACCTTGAAGATCGAGGGTGTCGCGAGGCCGTTGGGGCTGCTGCAGGACTTCCTCCCTCTGGCGATACTGCTCGGCCGCTCTGTCCACTTTTGCTTTCAGCTCGTCCAGGTCGATAGGCTTTTCAATATAGTCTATCGCGCCATCTTTCATTGCCTGTACTGCGGTGCGAACGGTAGGATGAGCGGTGATCATGATAGCCATCACATTCGGGTGCATCTCGCGAATCTTTTGCAGCACTTCCATTCCGTTCATCGCGCCGGGCAAAATCAAATCGACAATCAGCAGGTGAACAGGCTGTTGAGCAGCGATTTCCAGCGCGCGCTGGCCGTGTTCGGCGGTGAGCACATCGTATTGCTTAGAAAAGTGTGCCTCCAGTACACGACGGTGACTGGCCTGGTCCTCTACAATGAGCAGGGTCAATGGTATTGATTTCTCTGTCGCTGTTTTTGCCTTCACTGCCATACCCCCCTTCAAGCCTGTATCTGAGTGTTTAGAGGTCTGGTATCCTGGTGCGGAGATTGTCGTCCTCTCCCAGGTCGATGCGACGGACGCGGCGCACCGGGTGAACCGGCAGGGTGATACGCATCTCGGTTCCGGTGCCCACCTGGCTTTGCACGCTGATAGTACCGCCGTGGCTTTCCACAATCTTCTGGACGTTCGCCAGCCCCAGCCCTGACCCTTTGGCCTTGGTAGTGTAGAACGGCGTAAAGATACGGTCCAGATTTTCGGGTGGTATACCAACGCCCGTGTCTTTGACGATAATATTTACCGTGTCGCCCGGAGCGGGCGTGGCGATAAGTGACAGGGTCCCGCCTTCCGGCATGGCTTGAACCGCGTTGATAATCAGATTGCGAAGCGCTTCCTTCATCTGGTTTGGGTCCGCTTTGATGGTGAACGGCACAGAAACGTCCACCTCCACCTGCACTCCCTGTTCCTCGATATAGGAGTGCATGAACTGGACGGTGCTGCCTATCAGATCAGACAGACTCACTTCCTGGAACACCGGTTCCACAGGACGGGCGAACCGCAGGAACTCGGTGGCTTTGGTGTTCAGCACGTCCACCTCATTAATGATAATGTCCAGAAACTCACACAGCTCGGCATTGCCGGCGTATTCGCCACGCAGGTGCTGAGCGGAGGCGCGGATGGAGCTGAGCGGGTTGCGCAGCTCATGGGCGATGGTGGAAGCGAGCTGCCCAACCGCTGCCAGTTGCCTAACGCGCTGCATCTCCATCTCCATGAGCACTTCGTGCGTGATGTCTTCAAAAATAAATACCACACCCTGAACGGAGCCGTTGGGAGCACGCAGGGGAGAGCTTTCAAAATTGAAGTACATTTCACCGCGCTGATAGGGATGTAAAGCGCATTTGAAACGCGAGTGCCTTTCGCCTGTCTGGAAGGGAAGGCGAATAATCTCCAGAAGCATGTTCTTCTCTTCTTCCGGCAGGAAAAAGTGAGCAAACAGGTCCTCCAGCTTATATCCCAATGCTCTCTCATGGGGTACGGTGGTAATGCGTTCGGCGGCGTCGTTCCAGGTCAGTATAATCTCTTCTCTATCGATGCTCACGACGCCCACGCCAATACTGCTGAGCAGATTGCGCGTGTACTCCCACAGGTTATGCAGTTCGTTAAAGCGCCGGTCCAGGTCGTGATACAGACGGGCGTTCTCGATAGCCATCCCCGCCTGGTTGATGAAGGTGGTGAGCAGCTGGATGTTAGCACGGTCAATAGGACGTCCAGATGGCTTATTGTCGGCAACCACCACACCGATTACGCGGTTCCGCGCCAGAATGGGCGCGACCAGAAACGCATTGGTGCCCAGCATCCTGCCAAACCCTCGAGCCGGCTGGCTGGATCGCTGAGCGTTCTCTATCAGCACCAGTGCTTTGTTGCGTACCGCCATTCCGATGACGCCATCCGCCACACGAACCGGCGTGCTGCCCAGCGTTTCGGGGCGATAGCCGCGTACGGCGCGGGGCGTTACCAGCTTGCCCGACTCGTCCAGCAGGAATATCGCACAACGGTCAAACCGCACGGTCTCCACTATGCCATCTGCGGTTTGCTGCAATATCTGTTCCAGCTCCAGCGTGGAGTTTACCGCCGCACTCAGCTCGGAGAGTACTGAAAGCTCGTTCACGCGATACGTGAGGTCACGGTAGAGCTGGGCGTGCTTGATAGCAGATGCCGCCTGCATGGCAAACACGCTAAACAGGCGCATGTCCTGCTCGGTAAAGGTAGGGGCAGGCTTGCGCCGATGAATGTTCAGCACTCCGATTACTCCACCATGGCTGTCTCGCAACGGCACGCAGAGCGACGCCTCGATGTCATCACGGTACGGCACGTCTTCACCGGCGAGGCGCGGGTCTTTACGCGGGTCGGTAATCAACATGGCTTGACCGCTGGCGACCACCCTGCCTGCGATGCCCCGTCCCCACGGCACGCGTGTTTGCTCGATAATCGCATCGGGTAAGCCGTAGCTGGAGCGAATGACCAGCGTTTGACCGTCCTCATCCAGAAGCATCAGGGAGCAAGCCTGTGCTTCCATCACCTCTGCCGCTTTGTGGGTAATCATATCCAGCAGGGCCTGCAGCTCACCACCTTCCATCGCCTGCCCGATCTCGTAGAGCGCGGTGACCTCCTGTAGACGCTTATCGTTGTGCTTTTGCGCCTGATAAAGATGTGCCTGTGCCTGCAGCTGTGCGACCGAAGTGCGCAGAAGGGTAAACCATGTTTGCAGCACTTCCTGCAAGCATTCTGGCAGAGGCTTTTCGGTAGCGAGGCTGACCACATACACCGTGCCGGAAGGCTCTAGTTTGAAAGGGTGCAACCACCCGTGCAATCCATTCAGCTCCACGAGGCAGGGGTTTTCGGTTTTTGCTGTCTTCGTCACCGCCTCCATGAGGGCGTCGAAGGGGAAACGGTCGTCGGGTACAGTCCATGGCGCCGCGTTCACAAGCACTGCCTGGCGCGTACTGGCGTCTATCGTCCACAGCGCTGCCTGCACGGCAGCAAAATACCCCTGAGCCTCCGCCAGCAGTGCCTCACTCACCACGTCCGCCGGGCGCGATGCGATCAGATGAGCCAGCCGCTGGATAAAAGCGTAGTGCGTCTCGACAGTATACGAATGGTTATCCATTATGATCAGCCTTCTTATTTCTGGACGGTACACTACGTGGTATCGGCAATGCAAACACGGGTCTTTACTATATCGCTCGCCTTTCCATCTCCTCAGTAAACGCCAGGTACTGCCTTACCACCTCATCGGTAGCACCGTCAGCCATCACGCGCCCTTGGTGCAACCACACCGTGCGCGTAGCTACCTGACGCACCTGATTCATGTCATGTGATACCAGTAGAATTGTTCTACCTTCATGCTGGAATTCCTGTATTTTTCGTAAACATTTGTGCTGGAATGCTTCGTCACCTACTGCCAGCACCTCGTCCATCAAGATAATCTCCGGATCGGTATGCACTGCCACCGCAAAACCCAGCCGCAGCACCATTCCCGACGAGTAGGCGCGTACCGGTGTGTCGATAAACTCTTCTAACTCCGCAAACCGGACAATAGAGGGTAGTCTCTCGGCAATCTGCTGGCGTGTCAATCCCAGAATGATGCCGTTAAAATACACGTTCTCCAGCCCCGTCAGGTCGGGATGAAAACCAACGCCCAGCTGCAGCAGTGGTGCAACCCGCCCGTTCACCTGAACCCTGCCTGCACTGGGGCGGATGACACGCGCGATAATCGCAAGCAGAGTGGACTTGCCGCTGCCGTTCACACCGATTAAGCCCACCGTCTCGCCGTGCCTGATGGTCAGGCTCACATCGTTTAACGCCTGATGCACCTCAATCCGCCGCCGGTACCGGAACATCGACAGCAAAATACCCTTCAGCGACGAGTAAGGCTGATGCGACAGACGGTAGCTTTTGGACACATGTTCCAGTAAAATAGCGGTGTCTTTCATGGCTGCTCCGCAAAATCCCATTTGCGTTTGTTGAAGAATGCGTAACCTAACATGAAGACGACCACAGATACCGCGCACGCTACCGCCAGCAACCCCCAGTCCATCGGCAGAGAGGCGAACGTTTGCTTCTGCACCGCTCCTATCTGCTGGACGGTGATAGGAGGCAGCAGAATCTTGCGGTAAGCGGTCATCAGCATGGCGATGGGGTTCAGGTGATACAGCAGATATATCCAGCGTTGCCACTCTGGCGAGGCGATCTGCGCATGATATACCTGCTCGGAAAAGTAGATAACCGGCACAAGATAAAACATCAGCTGTAAACCGATGCTGACGATGTATTTGGTGTCCTCGTAGAATACGTTGAGGCAGGAGATGATAAGGCTTAGCCCCGCAATCAACAACGTCTGGAAGAAGACCAGCACGGGCAGTAGCGCGACGCTGGGCAGTAAGGGCGCACCCACATAGCCCAGCAGGTACACAAAGAACACCAGTAGCGCGAGCACAAAGTGGATCAGGTTCGCCAGCACCGCCGCCAGAGGCAACACCTCACGCGGAAAGTATACTTTCTTGACCAGCTGTATCTGCGCCAGCACCGACTGCGACGAATCCAGTAACGCCGTCTGGAAGTACATCCAGGGTAAAAACGCCGCCAGCACATACGCCGAGTAGTTCGGGATGACCATGCCCATCACGCGCTTGAAGACGATGGTGAGCACCGCCACCGTCACGAGGGGTACAATCAACGACCAGAAGAAGCCCAGATAGGAGTTCTTATAGCGCACACGCAGCTCGCGCAGAACCAGCGTCCAGAGCAGTTCACGATAGCGGTATAGCTCACGCAGTTCGTTCAGCATTGGCACATTGAGGGTTTAGACCAGCCCCAGCTTCTGTATCGCTTCCACCAGCGGGGGGCACTCCCATAGCCAATGCACAGGCAGTGCCAGCCCCGATATTGCCTGGCTGAGATAGACTCCCTGAGCGTCTTCCTGATGGCGTTCATACAACCCTCTTGCGCTCAGGACGAAGAAATCCACCCTCTTTTCCTCCGGGTCGATAATCCAGTATTCGGAGACACCTTCCAGTTCATACTCTGTGTACTTTTCGCCTCTATCTCGCAACCGGCTCTCCGTAGAGGCGATTTCCACTACCAGGTCAGCCGGTCCCTCCAGATAGGTGTCCTTTAAACGGGCAAGATTCTCCTGCTTCACAAACAGGATATCCGGCTCACGTCCCCTGTTCGACTTGGGCAGTCGCATGACGAACGGCGCGATAAGAACACGTCCCAAACCTTTCTGCTCCACATACGCTCGCAGCAGTAAGTAAAGGAATCCCCCTACCCTTTCGTGCAGCGCACTTGCTGGGCTCAAAGTCACCACTTCTCCGTCTATCCACTCGGCTCGAGTGTCTTCGTCCAGTGCATCCAGAAACTGCTCGAAAGTGATTTTCCTGCGCCCAATTTCCGTCGCCTGCGGTAATGCCATGTTCATCACCCCCTGCTCATTATAACAGCGGGGTATCTTGCTCGTCAATTTGCGATACTACCTTCACGCTTCGGTCTCCACCGGTTCGGGCTTCAGATGATGCCACAGCCAGAAGGCGAAACCTAATACCAGCACGATGCCGATGACTGTGTCCGCTCCGTGAAAGTAGCTGCGAATGCTTTGCCAGTTCTCGCCCAGCACCTTGCCCACATACGCCAGCAAGTAGCACCACGGCACCGACCCTGCGAAAGAGAGCGCCAGAAACGGAATAAACGGCATCCGGCTGATACCCGCCGGCAGGGAAATGAACGTGCGGATGATGGGCAGCAGCCTGGCGATAAACACCGCCCACATCCCCCACCGCTCAAAGAAGCGGTCGGCGGCGTCCAGGTCCTTGCGGCGAATCAGCACGTAACGACCGTATTTCTCTAAAAACGGTCTGCCACCCCAGATGCCCGCCCAGTAAGCTGCTGCCGAACCAACCGCACAACCCAGCGCGCCTGCGAGCGATGCTGCGTGCAGGTCAAATCGCCCGGTATATACCAGATACCCTGAGAAGGGCATGATAATCTCACTGGGGAGTGGGATACACGCGCTCTCTATCGCCATCAGGAGCACGATGCCCGGATACCCCATCGAGGAGATGACGGTGATTACCCATTCGGCAATGGGCTTAAGAATGCTATCTACCAATTTAGCCTCCTGTTTGCTGACCGGCAGGTGGGTTCACCAGCACACGCCGATATACCTCCAGTACTCTCTCTGCCATTTCGCCCGGCGTCAGCCGCGGTGAGCACAGGGCGTTCTGGCCCATCCACCGGCGAAGGGCATCGTCTTTCGACAAACGGACCACCGCCTGCGCAAATGCCTCCGCCTCGTTCGGCACCAGCAAGCCGTCCACGCCGTCACGCACCGACTCAGGCGCACCACCTTCGTTCACCACCACACAGGGCAAGCCATGTGCCTGCGCTTCCCAGAGCACCAGTCCTTGCGTCTCGGTGACCGATGGGAACACGAACAGGTCCGCCGCCGCGTACACTGCGCTGATGTGCTCGTGCGGAACTCTGCCCTGCAGGCGTACCGTCGCCGACAGCCCACGACGTCGGACATGCTGTTCAATCGCGTCCGCCGCGTTGCCACTGCCCACCAGCCACAGCAAGACCTTTGGTACCTCGCGCTGCACCAGCGGAAGCATCTCCAGCAGCAGGTTCAGGTTCTTTTCGCGAGCCAGCCTGCCCACATATACCAGTATCGGACTGTCCGATGGCAAACCGTAGCGCGCCCTCGCCTCTTCGCGCTCCACCGTGAGCGGATGAAACTCCACGCCTGTCGGTATGACCTCTACGGCACGAGATTGTACCCCAAATCGCTGCAGATACTGAACCGCGAAGTGCGACGGCACAATCGTGACCTGTGTGCCCCGGTAGAACCGCCGTAGATGCCACCATAGCAGTGCGCGAAGCGCTCCTTGAGGCGCAACAGGCGCATAGTGCAGATAGCGGTCGTACAGCGTGTGATAGTGTGCCACAACCGGGATCCCATACCGCCTGCCCATCCGTAAGCCGATGACCCCCAGCAGGAACGGGATTTGTGTATGAATCACGTCCACGCGGTTCTCGCGAAAGAAGCGATGCAGCCGGGGCAAAGGGCGCGGTTGGGGCAGGGGATAATCAGGAGCAAACGGCCAGGTGAACGCAGGCACGCGAATCACGTCCTCCTCCTGCGGGGAAGCCTGTACGTGACGTACGGTGACCACCGTCACACGATGCCCCTTTTGCAGCAGTTCGCGGCGCAGGGTGCTGACGGACACCGCCACCCCGTTGGTAACAGGCGGATACGATTCGGAGAAGATAGCGATATGCACCGCGCTCTACCGCTTTCGTCGTCGGGCTTCCTGCGCTTGCTGTCTCGCCTCCAGGAAGGCGATAACGTCGGACAGGCGGAACCGCCTCTGGTTGCCGGGCGTGCGGTAGTGGTTCAGCAGCCCGCGCTCGGTATAGCGACGCACCGTCGTCGGGCACACCCCCAGCAGGCGGGCAGTATCCTCCAGCGTCAGCGACGGATTCAGCAGGCGTTCCACCAGCTCCTGTCGGCTCTCCTTGAACTGCCGGTCGTAGTACTTTTGCGTCACCTCGTCATCGCCGAGTTCCACCAGCAGGCGCACATGCTTCGGCACACGTTTCCAGAGCTCCTCGATGGACTGAGGCGGTGGAACCGGACGCACACTGCGGGTATAAGGGGCACGTTTTATGGGCTTCGCACGCTGGGGACGCTCTGTTTGCCCGGCGATGGCTTCAGATGGAGCCTCTTCGGGTTGTGCCTCTTCCGCAGGCGATTCCTCAGCGGGAGGCGTTACCTGCTCTTGCACTGCCGGTGTGGTCATCTGCTCTACGGGCTGTTTTGCCTCCGATACTGCCTCTGCAGGCTTCTCCGTCTCCGTTTCCTCTTTGGTAACCGCGGGCTTGGCAGGCTCGCCCGCCGGGCGGCGCAACGTGAAGATATAATCCGCAGGGTCGGGCACGGATACATCCGCTACCTGCACCTGCTCCAGTGAGGGCGGCGTAGCGGCTGGACGCGCTTTGGGTAGCTCTTCCCGTCTCTGTTCCTGAACAGGAGGCGCTGTCACCCGGTTGGTCATCGGCTCGGGTTGCGCCGGTTCCTGTTTCTGCGGTGTCTGCGCTTGCGGTGGCTTAGACTCCTTTTGCGCTTTCTCATCCACGTACTGCTGTTCCAGATATTTGAACCAGTCCTCTAACGTTCTCACGGTGCAATCCCCCTAGAGTATCAGCATAGCGTCTCCAAAACTCAGGAAGCGGTAGCCCATCGCCAACGCTTCGCGATAGGCTTCAAAAACCTTTTCTTTGCCTGCGAAGGCGCAGGTGAGCAAGAGCGGCGTGGAGGCAGGCAGGTGAAAGTTTGTCACGAGCGCTTCCACAACCCGGAACCGGAACCCCGGCAGGATGAACAGGTCGGTGCTGCCGTGCCGTGCCTCTACCCGCCGTTCGTCTACCGCCGCGCTCTCCAGTGCACGCACGCAGGTGGTGCCCACCGCCACGATACGCCCGGGCGTGCTGTTGATGGCTTCGGCAGCTTGCTCGGAGATGGTGTACCATTCCGGGTGCAGGCGTCTCTGCACCAGCTGCTCCGGCTCGGGGTGGCGGAAGGTGGCGATACCCACATGCAGGGTGATGGTCACGATGCGCACGCCCATCTCGCGGATGCGTTGTAGCAGCTCCGGTGTGAAGTGTAGTCCTGCTGTCGGAGCCGCCGCCGAGCCGTTAACCGCCGCGTATACCGTCTGATAGCGTTCCTCGTTCTCCAGCTTGCGCCGGATGTAAGGGGGCAACGGTATCTCGCCCAGCGGCTGGTGATGTACCGACTGAGGCTCCTCAAAGCGCAGCAGGCGCATCCCCTGTGGCAGGCAGGCGATGACCTCCGCTTTCAGATGCCCCTCCAGAATCACCTGACTGCCCACCAGCAATCGCCTGCCCGGACGTACAAGCGCTTCCCACACGCCCGGTTGTACCTCGCGCAGCAGCAATGCCTCTACCTGTGCGCCGGTGCTCTTGAAACCGCGCAGGCGACGGGCACTCACGCGCGTGTTGTTCAACACCAGCGTATCGCCCGGGCGGAGATATTCCACAATGTCGCGGAAGAGACGGTGCTCGCGCTCTCCGGTATCACGGCGCAACACCAGCAAGCGCGAGCTATCGCGCGGCTCCACCGGCTGTTGCGCGATGCGCTCCTCCGGCAGGTCGTAACGGTACTCTTCCAGTAACCTTACTGCCTCTTCTATCGTCTGCTCAACCATCCAATCACCCAGAGAATAACTGTTAGCAGAATGCTGAGGGCGATGCTGGTTCCCAGAAAGATGCCGACGGTAAAGTTGCCTTTACGCCACACGAGGTCGCCGGGCAACAAACCACCGCCTCGTGCGCCGGCGAACCGCTCCATCGCCCACATGAGCGCACCGAGCAGGATAAGCATTACCCCAAGAAGAATCAACCCTTTGCCAAAAGAACTCAGCATCTGTCCTCGTCCTCCTGCGTGCAAATTGTACAGGTTTAAGCACGAGATTGTCAACAGAAAGAACTGCTCTTTCATCCTCTGTTCTCTTTTTCACAGAGGATGTGATATAATAATAATGCGAATTATTATTAAAAGGAGAAGAGGAAGACTGATGGGCGCCGAGGCAAAATTGAAGGCTTCGATTGAAGAGGTGATTCGGGGCGAGCTGTCCAGCGCAGAGACCTATCGTCTGCTGGCGAAACGCGAGAAAGACCCGCGCAAAAAGAAGATATTAGAGCAGCTGGCACAAGTGGAAGACCGCCACGCAGAGGAGTGGAGCCGTCGACTGGTAGAGTTGGGGGGCAAGCCGCCGCAGATCCGCCGGGTGAAGCCGTTGTTCGGCTGGCAGGCGTATCTGGCAAGCCCTGAGATGGTGCTGCGACGGATGGAGGAGCATGAAGATGAGGCGGTGGCGCGCTACCTGCAGATGCAGCAGATGGGCGACGAGCGCACCGCCGAAATCGCACAGCGGGTGATGCGAGATGAGGAAGAGCACGCTCACATGACGCGCGCACTGTATTCCGCGTCGGGAACCGAGCACCCGGTAGAGCGTATCCTGAGACGGGAACACTGGCATGTGCGCGGCGGCTCGTGGATAGGCGATGCTATCTACGGCATCAACGATGGGTTAGGTGCAGTGTTCGGCATTGTATCGGGTATGGCGGGCTATAGCGCGGGCAGCGCAGCTGGACACCAGACGGTGCTGATTGCCGGACTGGTGGGTACTCTGGCCAGTGCGCTATCGATGGGGTCCGGGGCGTTTCTGGCGGCGAAGTCAGAGCGTGAGGTGTACGAGGCAGAGCTTACCCGCGAGCGCACAGAGCTTCACGAGAACCCGGAAGAAGAGATTGAAGAGATGAGCCTGTTCTACCAGCTCAAGGGTTTTTCCGAAGAGGAAGCGGAGGCGATGGCGCGTCGCCTGGCGGAGAAACCCGACCAGATGCTGCGCATGATGGCGCATGAAGAGCTGGGACTATCCGAAGCCAGCTTCCCCAATCCCTGGATCTCGCTTCTGTCGTCGATGGTATCCACTGCCGTTGGCGGATTGATACCGGTGCTGCCGTTCTTCTTCGCACGGGGATGGATGGCGGTATTCTGGTCGGCGTTCGTGAGTGTGCTGGCGCACTTCGCGGTGGGCGCAGCCAAGAGCCTGGTGACCACTCGCAAGTGGTGGGTCAGTGGGCTGGAGATGACCGCCATCGCTTTTGTGGTGGGTGTGTTGACCTATCTAATCGGCGTACTGTTCAACGTACATGTATAAGGCAAGGAAGACCGCCGGATGTTTCCATCCGGCGGCATTGCGAGTGCACCGTTAGGCGAAAGGGTGAGATAGTTCACCCTTTCGCAGCCCGACGCGAAGCGCGTCCAGGCGCACCGGCGCGAAATACAACGCTTTCGCGCCCTGTCGGCACAGCCTGCCGGTAATCGTTACCGGCGGTGTGCCTGACCCCACCCCGCCTTGCGGGGTTTCCACTACATATATATAGCAAGAATCGTACCACTGAGGCGGTTTTTTGCAGGATTGTAGCAAAAAAACATTTCGATTTTTGCTACCTTTCCATCATCTGCTTCAACAGGTGGGGAATCTGCTGCAAAGCTTGCGGGATTTTGCTGGCATCGCGCCCGCCCGCCTGAGCGAACTCGGGACGCCCACCTCCTCCGCCTCCGCTGATTTTCGCCAGCTCGCGCACCAGATTGCCGGCGTGAATCCCTTTCGCCACCGCTGAGGGTTTCGCCTTCGCCACAAACAGCGCCTTGCCGTCGGTTGCTGCAGCGAGCACCACCAGGTCTACCGATGCCTTCTGCGCCGCCTGGTCCGCCAGAGCAGCCAGCGTTTGCGCGTCCGCACCGTCGGCGCGTCCGGTAACCACCTGCAGACCCACCAGCTCGACGGGTTCGAACTGCATGGAGCGGGCAGCTGCACCGGTGCGCAGCTGCTGAATCTGCCTCTCCAGCTCCTGCCTCTGCGCCTGCAGGCGTTCAATCGCTGCAGGAATGTCGGACACCGCGCATTTCAAACGCGCCGCCGCTTCCTCCAGCAGCTCCTGCTGCCGGCGCATCAGCTGATACGCGCCCCAACCGGTGACCGCTTCAATGCGACGCACGCCCGCCGCCACGCTTTCTTCCGACACTATCTTGAACAACCCGATTTGCGAGGTGCGTTCCAGATGCGTGCCACCGCACAACTCCAGGCTCACGCCAGGCACCTCTATCATGCGCACGGTGTCGCCGTACTTCTCGCCGAACAGCGCCATCGCACCGCGCGCCCGTGCCTCCGCAAGCGGCACGTCCCAGTGCACCGCCACCGGCTTGTCTTCCAGAACACGTTCGTTCACCAGACGTTCCACCTCGGCGATTTGCTCATCGGTCATCGCACTGGTGTGGGTGAAGTCGAAGCGCAGGCGGTCGGGTGCTACCAGCGAACCCGCCTGATGCACATGCGAGCCCAGCACCTGACGCAACGCTGCATGTAGCAAATGCGTGGCGGTGTGGTTGCGCATGATGTGCCAGCGACGTTGCGTGTCGATGCGGGCGGAAACGGAGGCTTCCACCTCCACCCGCCCACGTGTTATGATGCCGATGTGCAGATACAGGTCGCCAACTTTCTGAGTGTCTTTGACTTCGAACTGAAAGTTCTCTCCCTGTATCCATCCGGTATCGCCCACCTGTCCTCCTGCCTCGGCGTAGAAGGGAGTCTGGTCCAGCACCAGTTCCACCTCCTCGCCCTCACTGGCGAAGGTGGCAGGCTCTCCTTGCCGGATGATAGCAAGCACCTTTGCCTCCGCCTCATGCTGATGGTAGCCCAGAAACTTCGTGGGCGGAAGCGTTTTCTGCAGTTCGGTGGCGGCGTCGCCTGCGATGGCGAATAGCTGCGTGGCAATACCGCTGGATTCACGCGCACGCCGACGCTGCTCTTCCATCGCCCGACGGAAGCCCTCCACATCGACGTTGATGCCCGCCTCGGCGGCGACCTCCTGTGTCAACTCCAGCGGGAAACCATAGGTGTCGTACAGCATAAACGCCTGCTCACCCGACAGCACCCTGCTTTTCTGCACTTCGGACGCCCCAAGCATCTCCGCCAGCCGTTGCGAGCCAACCTGAATGGTCTGGCGGAAGCGCTCTTCCTCACTGCGGATGGTGCGCAGCACGTACTCGCGCCGCTCGCGCACCTCGGGATACACATCACCCAGCGTTTCGATCACCGCCGTTGCCACATCGGCGAGGAAGGGACGGTCAAAGCCCAGTACGTTCTGCCCTCGCAGCATCGCCCGGCGCAAAATGCGTCGTATCACGTAGCCTCGTCCCTCGTTGGAGGGTAATACCCCGTCGGCGATGGACATGGCGGTGGCGCGGATGTGGTCGGCAATCAGGCGGAAGGCGACGTCCTCTGCGGAGTCGCTACCGCTATAGGTACGCCCGCTCAGGTCGGCGATGCGAGCGATAATCGGCTGGAACACGTCGGTATCGAACACGCTTGCCTTGCCCGCCAGGATGGCAGCGGTGCGCTCCAGCCCCATACCTGTGTCGATATTCTTACGCGGCAGAGGGGTGAGTTTGCCTCCGTCGTGCCGTTCGTACTGCATGAAGACCAGATTCCAGATTTCCAGCCAGCGCACGTCGTCCCACACGCCATCGGGAGTAGGAGGCAGGTCAGGACGGGTGTCGTAAAAGATTTCCGAGCAGGGACCGCACGGACCGTTGGGACCCTCCGAGATGGCGTTGGCGGGCCAGTAGTTGCTCTTCTCGCCGAAGCGGAAGATTTTGCGGTCGGGCACGCCCACCTCACGATTCCACACCTCGTACGCCTCGTCATCGTCCAGATAGATGGTAACGCGCAGGCGGTCGGGGGAAATATGCAGCCACTCGGTGAGGAACTCCCACGCCCACAGGATAGCCTCGCGCTTGAAGTAGTCGCCGAAGCTGAAGTTACCCAGCATCTCGAAGAAGGTGAGATGCGAGTGGTCGCCTACCGATTCGATGTCGGTGGTGCGCAGGCATTTCTGCACCGTTGTGACCCGCGTGTGGGGCGGGGTTGCCAGCCCGAGGAAGTAGGGCTTGAACTGCACCATGCCTGCGCTGGTGAACAGCAGCGACGGGTCGTTGGGCACAAGGCTATCCGAAGGCAACCTTCTGTGTCCTTTGCTCTCAAAAAACTGCAGATACTTTTCGCGTAACTCCTGAGCTAACATGGCACTCTCATTATCGGTTAATTGGAATCCGATTAAAGATGATAACATATCCTCTACCCCCGAAGCAAGCAAACGCAGACAGGTGAAACCACCGCTCTTGCCGAAATAAACAAGGCAATAGAATATCCTCTCTTGGGAGTCGTTTTGTGGTCAAATCTGTCATCGTATGCTGGTTTCTGTTGCTGGCGGCGGCTGTCGCCCGGGCAGGCAGCTTGCCTGCCGAGTCGATCAAGCTGAAGACCCTTCCGAATGGATTGCGCGTGCTGGTGCGCGAGGCGCATGAGGCACCGCTGGTGACGATAGACCTGTGGGTGCGTGCGGGCTCCTCGCGAGAGACCACCGAAACTAACGGCGTGGCGCACTTCATGGAGCATCTGCTGTTTCGTGGCACGGCAAAACGCGGCAGGGGCGAGGTAGACCGTGACATCGAGGAGCTGGGCGCCACCCTTAACGCCACCACCTCGCGTGACTGGATGCACCTGTATACCACCGTCGCCAGCCGATACTGGCGGAACGCGTTGGAGGTAGTTGCCGATGCGGTGCAAAACAGCGCACTGCGCCCCGAAGATGTGGAACGCGAGCAGATGATTATTCTGGACGAGCTGGCGCGCGCCGCCGATGACCCTGTGCGCGATGCGAACCAGCGTCTGGCAGAATTGCTCTTTCAAAAGCACCCCTATCGCCTGCCTGTTGCCGCCACGCGTGATTCCATTATCCGCATCCAGCGTGAGCAGGTGGTGGAGTTTTACCGCAAGTACTACGTGCCGAACAACGCCTCGCTGGTTATCGTGGGTGATGTGACCGAAGCGGAAGCGTTCGCAGAGGCGGAAAAGCTCTTCGGCAAGTGGCAGAAACGCGACATCGCCGACCCCGAACCCCAACCTGAACCGCCACCCGACTCGCCTCGCCACGCCCAGTTCAAGGTGCGCAGAGGCTTTCCGGTAGTGGGCATCGGCTTCATGGCGCCATCGGTGAAAGAGGTGAAGGACGTTTGCGCGTGTGACCTGCTACTCGCCCTGCTGGGGCAGCGCGACGGGCTGTTGACCCGCCTGCTGGTTGGACAGGGAGTCGCCACGCGCGTCACCACCGAGTTCCTCACACAACGCTACCCGGGCATCTTCAGCATCGTGGTAGAGCTTCCCGAGCAAGGGAACCCTCAGCAGGTGGAGGCAATGGTGGTGGGCGCGCTACAGCAGCTGGCGAAGACATCGGTCACGGAGGCGGAGCTGGCGCGCGCCAAACGCGAGATACTGGGCAACTACCTCTTCAGCATAGAGACCACCGAGGGGCAGGCAAGCACGCTGGGCTTCTATGAGATGATAGATACCTACCTCTTCGCCACCGAGTACGAGAAGAACGTGCTGGCGGTGACTGCCGAGGATATCCGCATCGTGGTGGAGAAATACCTCAACCCCGAAAAGCGGGTGGTGGTAACGCTGGTGAGGGAGTAGTGTGATAACCACTAGGGTGTGAAAACGCGGTACAATGAAAAGGAAAATGCTCAAGGGCAGGTGAGAGAGTATGACGCAGACAGTTGAGGCAATCTACGAGAACGGTGTACTGCGTCCTGTTCAACCGCTCTCAGGGATTAGAGAACATACAAGAGTGAAGATAACGGTGGAAGTAGAAGGGATGAAACCCCATCCTTTAGCTGATTGTGTTGGGATTCTGCCTGACGTGGATGCCGAAGAGATGCGTCAGACCATTGAGGATGAATTCGAAAAAGTTAATCCCGATGAATGGCAATAGAGTCGCACTAGACACTAATCAGGCGATCGCTGTGCTCAACAACACCGGCGATGCAGGGCAATGGATACAGTCCTTCGTCGAGGTCTATTTGCCCGTACCAGTTATTGGGGAGCTGTGTTTTGGGGCGTTAAACTCTAGGCGCAGTAAGCAAAACCTCGAATACGTGGAGCAGTTGGTAAAGCGGTGTCAGATACTTGAGGTGAGTGTGGCAACAGCACAGATTTACGCCCATGTTCGCCTGATATTAAAACGTAAGGGCAAGCCTATTCCTGAAAATGACCTCTGGATTGCATCGGTTTGCATAGAACACGACGTTCCTCTAGCCACCTCTGATGGGCATTTTACTGCTATAGAAGAGTTGAGACTGATTATGCGATAGGTGTTTGCATGAAAAAGCGACTTCAAAGGGAGCTTGTCAAAAAATGCGGGTGGTGAGTAAGGGCTTACTTCTCTGCACATTCTGCGTAACCCTGTTCTGGTCTCAACACCGGGTTGTCGCTGAGCCGGTGAAGCGCATCCTGAGCAACGGCATGGTGATTGTGGTCTCGCACGAACCATCCGCGCGGGTAGTTGCGCTGGAGGCGTTTCTGAAGGTAGGCGTGTGGGCAGAGCCGGAGGATAAACGCGGTATCGGCTTGCTGGTGTCGCGCAGTTTGTTCGGCAGTACCACCAACGAGACCATGCAGACCCTTTCGCAGGAGATCGAGCGCGTCGGTGGAGAGATACGCTCCTACTGGCAGCCCGACTACACGGAGATTTCTATTACCACCGTCGCCGAGGCGTTTGACGACGCGGCGTGGCTGCTGGCGGAAGGCATCAAGAACGCGCAGTTCGAGCCTGAGGTGGTGGAGCGGGCAAAGCAGGAAACGCTGGCAGAGGCGCAGGCGGAGCGCAACGTCAAGTTCCGCAGCACTTTCATGGCGTTGCGCACGCTGTTGTATCCGCCGGACCATCCTTACGCTTACCCGTTCACCGGCGACCCGGCTTATATCCGGCGAGCCACTCCGCAGGAGTTACAGGAGTTTCATCGCCGTTTCTATACACCGGACAATCTGGTGATTGTGGTGGTGGGCAATGTGCCTGCCGAGCGCGTTGTGGAGAAGTTCACCACCCTGTTCGGCAGCTGGGAGTCACGCAGTGCGGTGCGTCGCCCGAATCTGGCGTTTACTCCCCTGCGCGAATCCACCAGCAAGGTGCGCGAGCAGGCGGGTAACACTGCCTATATCATGGCTGGCTACCCTGCTCCCGGCATCACCTCTACGGAGTATCCCGTGCTGACGGTGCTGGACGCCATCCTGGGACGGGGCAAGAGCTCGCGTATTTTCACTAACCTGCGCGACGCTGCAGGTATCGGCTATGAGATTGGCTCCTTTTACCCGCCGCTGGTAGGAGGCAGCTGCTTATTGGGTTTCGTGGAGATTGCGCCCTATCGCATCAGCGCAACGGGAGTACCTGTGTTGATTGTGGACGATGTGCAGAAGGCGCTGGTGCAACAGATGCAGTCGGTGCGCACCAATCCGCCTACCGAGCAAGAGGTGGAGCGAGCCAAAAAGCTGGTGATCGGTTCCTATGCGCTACGCCACCAGCGCGTGCGCGACCGTGCCTATTTCCTCGGCTGGTACGAGTGCATCGGGTTGGGTTATCAGTTTGACCGGCAGTTTGCGGACAGAGTGGCTGCGGTGAAGCGGGAGGATGTGTTGCGCTCGGCGGAAAAGTACCTGCAGAACGTAGCGATTGCGGTCACTATGCCGAGAGATTAAGCTGAGATGCTTCGCTGATGTTCAGCATGACCACACAGAGCGGTTTCGCCGTCCTGCTATCTTGCGAGTCCCATGCTCTTTGGAGGGCGAGCCTCTGTGCGAGCCGCGTGCCTCAGGAGGCAAAGAGAGGCTTTTGCACGGCTCGGCAGGAGCCTCGCCCTCCAGGAACGCCTTAACTACGGTACTTCCACACGCACGCGACGGGTGATAGCGCCCTCGTCCGTGTTGCTTCGCACGATGAATATGATCGAGTCGCCCGACTTGTGCCCGGAAACGATGCGATGCACCTCGTCCACGGTGGTGACTCTCTGCCCGTCCACCTGCAGGATGACATCGCCCACAGCCAGGCCTGCGTCATCCGCTGCGCTTCCGGGCACCACCTCGGTAATCACCACACCCTGCGTGCTGCGCGGCAACTTGTAGCGCTCCGCCAGATCAGGCGTTAGCCGTTCGATGCTGATGCCCAGCTTGCGCCCGCTCTCCTGGGGTTGTTCGCGCTGGCGCATCTGCTCCTCAACATCTGGCGCTTCGCCCACCTTCACGCGCAGGGTTATCTCGCGCCCATTGCGCACTACCTTGACGGGAACCACCGTGCCCGGCTCGGTGCGAGCCACCATGTCGCGGAAATCCACCTCGCCCTTGACCGGCTTGCCGTTGTACTCCACCACTACGTCCTCTACCTGGATGCCGGCCTGCGCTGCGGGCGAACCCTCCGTCACGGAGGTAATCAGCGCGCCTTGTTTCACCTTCAGTCGCTGGGCATCTTCGGGTGTTACGTCGGCGGGCATCACCCCAAAGAAACCGCGCACCACCTTACCGCGCGTGATGAGCTGCTCCATCACGAAGCGAGCGGTATTGATGGGCACAGCGAAACCGATGCCCGCGAAGCTGCCCGTCGGCGACTCGATGGCGGTGTTGATGCCGATGACCTCGCCGCGAATGTTCAGCAACGGACCGCCCGAGTTGCCAGGGTTGATGGAGGCGTCTGTCTGGATAAGGTTCGGGTAGTACCGCTGACCCTGCATGATACTTCCGATAGCCTCGCGGCGCCCCAGTGCGCTGACCACGCCCACGGTCATCGAGTTCTGCTTGTCGAAGGGGCTGCCCAGCGCGATCGCCCACTGCCCCACGCGCACCGTATCCGAGTCACCCAGTCGTGCGGTCGGCAATCCGGTGGCGTTCACCTTTACCACAGCGATGTCACTGCGGTAGTCGCGCAGCACCTTGCCTTCCAGCCTGCGTCCGTCGCTGAGCACCACTTCCACACGCTCTGCTCCGGCGACCACGTGGTCGTTGGTCAAGATGTAGCCGTCACTGCGCACGATTACGCCAGAGCCGACCCCTCGTGTGGGAATAGGCACCGGTTCAAGAGTGCGTCCCCCCCGCCGGAAATCGAACGGGAACGGAATATCATCGGGTATCTCGAAGCGCAGGCTGGGGCGGCTGACGTTTCTGCGGGCGTAGATGGTGACCACCGCTGGCGATACTTCTTCCGCCACCCGCACAAACGCGCTCTCCATCGCCTCTGCCGCGCTGAGAGCTTCTGTTTTCGATACAGTCGTTGAAACCGTACGTGTCGCGCTTTGTGCCAGCGTCACACCGGGTCTTTGAAAAGCGGTTCCCAGGAACGCGCCCAGCGCCACGCTGAACAGAATCATTAGAGTAAGCATCCACGCTCGCGGCTGTGGAGCCCTCATCTTTCATCCCTCCTCGTGTTCGAGCGTTATAGGTTGAAGCAGAGGCAGTGTGTACCTCTGCCTTTGTGTTCACCGATAATATCGGACGGAGACGATCGAAGTCCGGTTATCATAGGGGTATAGCGGTATTTCCGCCGGGATGTAAGGTTGTTTGCGGAGATGCAACTTGCCGGACAGGTAAGCATCCAGAGTAGCGCGGTCCACCTCGCCTGCCAGTCCCGCTGCAGCAGCAAAGCCTTCATCCTCTATGGGTAAACGAGCTTGCACCCCAAAGTACCACGCCCCCAGCGTGATCGCTCCCAGAGCAGCAGCTATCGCCAGTGGACGCGCCAGTTGCCTGGGTATGGGCAAAGCCCACTTACTTGAAGGGGCTGGAGAACGCAATACCCTTTCTACCAGCCGGTGCTCCAGAGAAGCAGACGGGGAAACAACGGGCATTTCGCTGAGCAGACGCTTTACCTGCAGAAGCGTCTGGTATTCGTGCCGGCACTCGTAGCAGCTATCCAGATGCCTCTGGATAGAAAGCATATCGACGCCAGGCAGCTCCCGGTCAATATAGCAGGAAAGCAGGTTTTGCACTTTGCCACAGTTCATCATTCAGTCACCTCTCCACGCGCTTTGGCTTGTTGGTACGCTTCGATGCGTTGGCGAAGAAATCGCCTGCCGCGATGCAAGCGCGAGCGTACTGTGCCCAGCGAGCAATGCATCGCCTCGGCAATCTCCTCGTACGACAACCCCTGGATGTCCGCCAGCACCACCGTGGTGCGAAAATCAGGTGGCAGCGCATCCAGAGCGCGCTGGATGTAGTCCTCCAGTTCCTCAGACATAACGATTGTCTCGGGATTAGAGGCTGCGTCGGGTATTTCGAACTGTACGTCCCTGTCCGAATCCTGCAAATTGAGTGGCTGGTCCAGCGACTGTACCTGCAGCTTCGGTCTCCGACGCAGCATATCGATAAAGGCGTTGTTGACGATACGGTACATCCAGTTTTCAAAGGGCATATCGCGGTTGTATCGGTCAAAGAACCGGAACGCGCGAATGAACGCTTCTTGCGTCAGGTCCTCCGCATCGTCTCTATTGCCGGTCAGGCGGTAGGCGATGTTATACACCGTGCGGTGATGGCGACGCATCAGCGTCTCAAACTCCGCATGAGTATCCTGCCAACCGGCAGCTGCCTCTTTCGTCCATTCCATTCTGGATTGTCCTCCTGTTGCTTATTACGCCCGTATCGATGGCGTCGGTTCCCGATAATTAGACTCACCGCCGCGGTTTTCGTTCCGCGGCGGTGCCGATTCATTCCTCTTTGGGGGCGGGTATCGGTTCTAAGAGCATCTCTTTCGTGTAAATGAAGTCACTGCGGTGGTAATCGGCAAGTTCATAGTCGTCGCGTAGAACGATGGCTCCCGTCGGGCACGCCTCCTGGCAGTAGCCGCAGAAGATGCAGCGTAGCATGTTGATCTCATACCGCACTGCATACCGCTCGCCGGGCGAGTAGCGGTTTTCATCGGTGTTCTCGGCAGCCTCCACATAGATGCAGCGCGCCGGACAAGCCCCCGCGCACAGCGAGCATCCGATACACCGCTCCAGCCCGTTGTCGTAGCGACGCAGCACATGCCGCCAGCGCGTGCGTGGATACATCGGGCGCTTCTGCTCGGGGTATTCCACTGTAATCGGTTCGTGGAAGGGGGGCTGATGCCGAAAGGTGATGCTCAGTCCCTGAGCCAGCGGCAGCACCGTCTTCACAAATCGCTTCGCAACCTGCGTAATCATCCGGTAGCCACCTCCTCGCGCTTCAGGGGAGCCAGTTCGATAACCATCCCCCGATGCTGCTGGCGAATCTTGCGCTGCAGCTGCAACAGACCGTAAAGCAGTGCATCGGGCGATGGCGGACAGCCGGGCACGTATACGTCCACCGGCACAATCTGGTCCACTCCCTGCAGGATGGCGTAGTTGTTAAACACTCCCCCGCAGGAGGCGCACGCCCCCATCGAGATGACCCACTTGGGGTTGGGCATCTGGTCATACAGCTGACGCAAGACAGGACCCATCTTCTTCGACACGCGCCCCGCCACAATCATTACATCCGCCTGCCGCGGGCTGGGGCGGAAGACCTCCGAACCGAACCGCGATATGTCGAACCGCGCCGAGACCGTAGACATCATCTCGATAGCACAGCACGCCAGCCCGAAGGTCAGCGGCCAGAGGCTATTAACCCGTCCCCAGCGCACCAGGTCTTCCAGCTTCGCCAGCAGAATGTTTCCCTGTTGCTGGACGCCGGGTATTTGTGGTGTCGTCGAATCGTGCGCAGCTATCTCCACAATGCGCTTCGCCATTGTTCTGCTCCTTTGGTGTTTCAGCTATCTCAAAAGTTTCTTGCAACTAGATTATACCCGTACGCTCTCTCTGGGAGAGCCGGATACCGCTACAGGGTCGCACTCCGTCGTGACCACTAGAACGGCAGTGCCTGTCCAATGCCCTGCGCCAGCGCTTTGCGGTACACCACGTGCGCTACCGCTACGTCCTCCAGCGCGACCCCCAGGCTCTTAAACAGCGTGACTTCGGCAGGGTCGGTGCGCCCCGGCACGCGCCCAACCACGATGTCCGCCAGCTCCACCACCTGTCTCCAGTTCAGCTTACGTGCTTCGATGGCAGTGGCGAGCTCGCCTGACTCCACCTTCGCCTGCTCACGGTCATCCACTGCCACCGTGTGGCATCGCGCGAACACACTCACGTCCAGTTCACGGCGTGAAAAAGCGTTTGCGCCGATGGCGTTGATGTGCGTGCCGTCATCTATCCACTCTCCGAAGAGCACCGGCTCGCGTGCTGTAGTGGCGCAGACCACAATAGCGCTTCCCCGGGTGGCTTCCTCGGCGGTGTCTGCGGGCACGACGGAGACGCCCAGACGCTGGCTCATATAGTCGGCGAACTGCTCCCGTCTTTCGGGATGGCGCGAGTATACTTTCACACGCGCGATCGGGCGCACGGCGCATACCGCTTCCACCTGTGTCTCTGCCTGCCAGCCCGCGCCGATGATGCCCAGGGTACGAGCGTCATGCCGTGCCATATAGCGGGTTGCTACTCCGGTTGCAGCTCCTGTACGCACCTGCCCCAGCCTGTCTGCCTCCATCACGCACAGCAGGTTGCCGTTATCGGCGTCGTACAGGAAGAAGAGGAAGCGCGTCTTTGGTGCGAAGGAAGCGTACGCTTTGAATCCGAACACGCCCTCGCTGAGTACCGCCGCGCTCATGATATGGAACACACCGTCGGGCAAATAGAGGCGCTGGCGCGGGTTGTTAAGCACTTCCGCCTGCCCTTCTGCGGCGAAAACGCGCTCTACCGCGTCCAGCGCCTCCGGCATCGTGAGCAAGCTGTTCACCTGCGCTTCGGTCAGGAAGAACGCCATCGAAAATGCCCCTCTGAGAATACTGCTGTGCCTATTCGCGCTCCTCCATCGGCACCCACGGCAGGTCGCGTGCTCCCACGTACTCCGCGCGCGGGCGAATCAGTCGGTTATCCGCCATCTGCTCCATAATGTGTGCTGTCCAGCCTACGATACGGCTGCTGGCGAAGAGGGGCGTGAACATATCGATGGGAATGCCCAGCATGTACTGCACCGATGCGGAGTAGAAGTCCACGTTGCAGTACAGCCCCTTCTCACGCAGCATGACCTCTTCCACTTTCTCGGAGATGAGGTACCACTTGAGATTGCCCTGGCGTTCGCCGAGCTCGCGCGAGAGCCGCTTCAGATGCTTGGCGCGCGGGTCCTCGGTCTTGTACACGCGATGTCCGAAGCCCATCACGCGCTGCTTTTGCATCAGCAAGCCTTTCACGTAATCTTCTGCACGAGAAGGCTCACCGATGTCGATCAGCATACGCATGACGCGCTCGTTCGCCCCACCATGCAATGGTCCGGCAAGCGCACCGATAGCTCCCACTACCGCCGAATACATGTCTGACAGTGTGGAGGTGATCACGCGGGCGGTGAAAGTGGAGGCGTTGAACTCGTGGTCCGCCTGCAGAATCAGCGCAACATCCATAGCCCGCACGCTCAGCTCATCGGGTATTGTGCCCTTCAGGGTGTACAGGTAGTTTGCGGCGTGGCTCAGCTCAGGGTTGTTTTTCAGCGGGAGTTCACCGCTTCGGATGCGCTCGATGGAGGTAATGATGGTAGGGATACGCGCCGTGAGCCGAATCGCCTTGCGCAAGTTGGCATCTGGCGAGTTATCGCCAGCGTCGGGGTCGTATAGAGCCAGTGCGGAGACAACTGTGCGCAGCAAATGCATGGGATTGGCTCGCGGAGGCAGATCAAACAACAGCTTCATTACCTGTACCGGCAGCTCTCTGTTAGCGACGAGTTGTTCACGTAGCTGTTCGTACTCTGCCTTGTTGGGCAGCTTGCCATACCACAGCAGGTAGGCAACCTCTTCGAAGGTAGCGTATCGCGCCAGGTCGTCGATGTCGTAACCGCGATAAATCAACTGCCCGGTCTGACCGTTCACGTCGCATATCGAAGAGGTACCGGCGATGACATCTTCCAGTCCTTTTGCAGCTATCATGGTGCTCATCTCCTGTCTGTGTAGTACCTCGCTCATCTACTTTCGCGAGGCGATGAATACCATAAGGATTGTACATCCTTTGTCTAAGGAAGTCAACTTGCATTGTGTCTAACTTACAAATCCTCTGGCTTCAGAGGCTCTTCACAGTCTATCCCGGCACCGTACTCGCGCGACATTGGTGGCTGTGACGCACCTGGTTGGGTCCACTGCGCCTCGTTGCGGGCAACAGGCAGACCATCGGGATAGACATCCTTGCCCCCTGTATCACAGAACACCCCCAAACACAGCGCGCGCTCGCGCAGGCTACCTCGCGCTCCGATGTTACTGCGCCCCAGCGTGATGGAAGGCTGTACCTCGTAACGGTCATCTCCCGATGCGTCCCAGAAGATACCGATACCGTTCGCGTTGCCCCCGCCGAGGCTGAGGTTCGGGGCGCGATAGATGTCGTTACCGCCGCCTTCTACAAGCCATCCCAACGAGAAATCATGTCCTGCTCCCTGTGCCATGTTCATAGTTGCCACGTAGCGGTCATCCCCCGAAACATCCTCCAGAATCCCCACCGCGAAGTGCGCCGACGCACCCTGCACATACCAGATGCCCTCGTATGTGTCGTTGCCCTCAGCGTCGGAGAGGATACCCAGCCCGTACCAGTAGCCAACACCCTGCCCGAACACACCGCACGAGTAACGGTCGTTGCCCGCGCCGTCCACCAGCACGCCAATACCCCCTGCCAGCGAGTGCCCATCGGTGTAATCCGCACGCCTGCCGTAGCCGGCTCCCTGTGCCATGCTCACGTTGTGCTTGTCTGTTTGTGGCGAAGGGAAGTCCAGAACATGGTCCTCGGCAATGTAGGTATCGCTTCCGCCTACGTCCAGCAGTAAGCCGTAACCTTTGGTGCCGCCGTAGCCCTGCGCCATACTGAAACAGTAGTAGCGGTCGTCACCTGCACGGTCTACCAGCAATCCGATACCCCAATCCGCGCTACCCTGACCGTTGAGGTAGCACTCGTAGCGGTCGTCGCCTGCGCCGTCTATCAGCGCTCCTGCTCCGAAATACGCTGCTCCCTGCGTCAAGCCGAGCGAGCGATAAAGGTCATTACCCTCCATGTCCAGCACGAAGGCATATCCAAACACCGCTCCGCCGATACATGGCGCCACCCTGCGCGTTTTGCGGTCGGAGGTATCTGCTACGCCACGCGAAGCCATCGTTGCATCCTGCAGGTAGCGGTCATCGCCTTTCAGGTCAATGACCACCGTAATCGGGTGGTCGGCGGATGTCGTCCCCCCGACGCCCAGATAGGTGTCGTTGCCTCCGGTGTCCACAATCAGCAGATACCTCTGGCGGTTGTATGTGTCTGCCCTGCCGTCATGCAGGGCAACGATACCGTATGGTGTGGGGATGTCCACGCGAAAGCGGTTCGGTAACGAGACTTTTTGCAGCTCTGCCGCTACCCGTTCGGAGACCAGCATCAGGTCGTGCGCACCCGCGAATAACGCTTTCAAATCCACTCCTTGCACCAGTCGCCAGTACGCCACATTGAACGCCTCCTGCAACCTCTCCGATTCGGAAGGTGGCTGGCACAGCATGTCGAAAAGAACCTGCGCATTGCCCTGCGCGAACGCCTCCCGAAAGGCGAGATTTCGCCAGCGACGCGCCTCCACCGTTGCCAGCAGCAGGTAAGCGATAGGTTTCTGCATCTGTATCGGCATAGCAGCTATCTGCTTCTTCCATGTGGCATCTGGAGACATCTTCTGCCCTGCCGCGAGGTAAATCGCCGCAATCGCCTCAGACAGGGGCTGTTTAAACCCGCCCACTTTGCGTTTTATCGCTTCGGTAGGGTCGTCGATCAGCGTCCGGCGTGTACCTTCCGACAGGCGCAGGCTCGCAG
>BEHS01000015.1 GCA_002898895.1 bacterium HR16
TGAACGGGTAATTTGTACTGCGGGGATAAACCCGTCAATGCGGTGGATCCGAGTGGACGAATCTGGTGGGCAGCGGTTATCAAGACAGCGATTATCCTACTGATTGAGTTAGCGCCGCCAGCCAACGCACCCAGTGTGGAGCCTCCATACTATGCAGGGGAACCACCTATACCACCAGAATATCCCCGTCCGCCAATACCAGACTTCTGGAACCCCGACGTTGGGCCGCCGGGTTGGGAGTGGAGAGGTCATGACCCTCCGGGGGTATCAAAAGGTGGATACGTCAATCCGGGCAACGAGGACGAGAGCGTCCATCCGGATTTGGATCACCCAGGGGTCCTTATTGGGACTGGAGGATACGTGGATATGAAAAGCAGTAGATCCTGCCTGATGGCTCCGTTGTACCGGCACAATAGGCAGGCAGTGCTCTAGACCCGAGGTGCCGATGCTGTTCGCGATATTTTATGGACCTCGATTTGTTGCGAGCCATCGGCACCAGCCTTTAAAATTATAGCGAGGGGGCGATATTCATGAAAATAGTTCGTTACTCTTTGGGCGTGGAGGCATTGAGTTATATGCGGTGGGCGTTAGAACCTGCTTCACGAACGCTCTTTCCTTACTTGCTAGACCTGCTTAACCTTCAAGCGGGTATGGTATACACTTTTGCGCCTGAGGGGCTCAGCCATGATATATTGCATACCTTTCGTGCAAGCATCGCTCCCAAAAGGGATATGGGTGCCTTTGGTTGTGATGGAACCGGGCTATTGCTTCGCTCTGCGTCTGTAGATGACAGCGCTTTGCAAGAAGCCGCTTCTAGGGAGGTGCAAGCGTTTCTGACCTGTCATTCCAAACATGTTGCGGTGTTTGCAGAGCAACTCCATAGCGCACGACACCTATCCCATCTGCAAAAGCATGACGTTCGGCTAATGGTCCTCAATGAAGAGGTTTATTTTTTCTTAACAGGCGAGGATGCTGACTTAAGCCGCATCCAGAATACCTTGTCCGTAGCGAATGTTCCCACTCCTCCTCTCGTGGGTGTTCTGTTCCTAGCTTCTGATAGGTTACTGCAGCGCTGTTGGGGAACCCGTCTGGTGGAACTGCAGGAGGATGACGTGCACGAAATAGTGAGTGGCGTGAAGGTCGTTGTCATTGGCGCATACGACGGAGAAGGCTTTCTGTTCTGGCGAATAATTGGTTAGATAGATTTGCCTATATGATTGATAGGATAGGGTAGTGCGAACCCTTGGTGGGGTTACCGCGACGACGGTGATGCAGGTTTACTGCACGCCGGGGCACGCTACCGCGACCCGCAGAGGTCGGTTCACCTCGCGCTGAAGTATCTGTTTGCAGCTATCATCCTTCTCCCCACTATGTAGTACGCCCAGAATTGCAGGGACACGAAACCGCTATCGCGAACATCCAAACAAACTACTGAGGAGAGCGTTGCGTATGCCCAAAAGGTTGACCGCGTGCCTGCTATGGCTCTGGTTGATAGCCCTGCCCGTCTTCGCCGACCTCAAAGCCGATATCGACAAACTGCTCCAGAACCCCGTGCTGGCGCACAGCATCACCGGCATGGTGGTGGTTTCGTTAAAGGACGGCAGGACGCTGTATGAACAGAACGCCGACCTGATGCTTATCCCCGCGTCTAACCAGAAGCTGCTCACATCCGCCACAGCACTGCATCGGCTGGGTGCAAACTTCCGATTCGTCACGCGGTTGTGGATGAACGGGGAGATAGATGCACAGGGTGTCCTGCGTGGAGACCTCATCCTGCAGGGTGGCGGCGACCCGACGGTTCTGCTAAAAGACATCGAGGCGATGGCGGAGGCGGTAGAGAAAGCGGGCATCCGTCGGGTCGAGGGCTATCTGCTGTATGACGAAAGCCTGTTTGACGGCATCCGACGCGGTTGGGATTGGGCATGGGACGACGAGCCATATTACTATTCTCCCTGTCTGAGCGCGATCTGTGTGGAGCGCAACGCGGTGACCGTTTTCGTCTCGCCAGGAGAGAAAGTGGGTGACCCGCCGCGTATCCGCCTGTTCCCGCCGACGGCTTATCTGCTTGTGCGCAACGAGGCGACCACCTCTCCGGCGGGCACACCGTCCACAATCACTATCACGCGCGAGCACGCCCGCAATATCGCCATTGTGCGCGGACAGATACCGCTTGATGCCCGTCCCGACTCGGCGAGACAGGCTCTATCGGTAGAGGAACCACCACGTTATGCGATGTGGCTGCTGCGCGAGGCGATGGAAAAAAGGGGCATTACCACCCGCTACCGTACCGCCCTGCCCGACCGTGTGCCGGAAGGGGCGCGTTTGCTCTATACCCATACCTCACCTCCACTGGGCGAGGTGCTGCCTCTGCTGAACAAGCCGAGCGATAACCTTATCGCCGAATGCCTGATGCGCACGCTGGGAGCAGTGGTCTATCGCGAGGGAAGTGCAGCAGCAGGCGAGCGTGTGATGCTGGAGTTCCTGAAAGAGGCGGGCTTAGACCTCTCCGCATTGAACATCGTGGATGGCTCCGGCTTGTCACGGCGCAATCAGGTATCGGCACGCAATCTGGTAACGCTGCTACGCTACATGGCATCTCACCCACAGGCAAAGGTGTTCCGTGACTCCCTGCCGATAGCGGGGGTGGACGGCACTCTGCGGAGTCGCATGGTGAACACCCCTGCGCAGGGCAAGGTACGCGCCAAGACGGGCAGTCTGGGCAGGGTCAGCACGCTGTCGGGTTACCTGACCACTCAAGCGGGCGAGGAGCTGGTGTTTGCCATTCTGATGAACAACTACAACGGCTCGGCGGCGGTCGCCCGCTCGGTGCAGGATGCGATACTGAACAGGTTGGTACAGGGAGAATGATGGGCGGGGTATACTACTGTCGGAGGAGAATGAGGTTTATCATGTCTGAGATGCAAGTAAAGCTTCTTTTCCCGACGAAGGAGATAGCGGAGCAATACTACCGCCAGCTGGTCTACCTCGCCTGGCGCACCTGCTACAGCGAGATGAAACCGGAAGAGATTTGGGAGCGTATCCAGAACGGCAAGGTGCGCGACGAGAAGATGGAGGAGCTCATCGCGAAGGTAGTGGCGAGCGGCCATCATTCCACAATTGAACATATCTGGTTCGCCTTCTCCATCTCGGGCGTATCCAGAACGCTTTCTCATCAGCTGGTTCGACATCGCATCGGTATCGCGTTTGACCAGCAATCGCAGCGTTACGTGCAGTTTAAAAACACGGCGGACATCTTCGTGGAGCCCGATACGGTTGCGGAGAACCCGGAAGCGCACATGGTGTTTGAGGAGTTGCGGGCGAAGAGCGCAGAGGCTTATCAGAAGCTGATTGAGCTCGGCATCCCTGCAGAAGATGCGCGGTTTATCTTCCCACAGGCGGTGACCACTAACCTGATCATGACGGTCAATCTTCGTGAGCTGATACACATCTGCGGACTGCGCCTCTGCACACTGGCTCAGTGGGAGATACGCAGGCTCTTCAAGAAGGTGCGTAAAGAGGTGATGGCGGTCAGCCCATTCTTTGGCAGGATGCTTGTTCCGCACTGCGTGCACGAGGGCTTCTGCAACGAGCTGAACAACCAGGATGGGCACTGCCGGATTAGACCGCCTCTGACGAAGGCGATAGAGATATATGAGAAGTGGAGGAAAGGAGAACTGGTGGAGAGAAGAGAAGCTGCTACCACAACGAGCCCGGAAAGTGCATTCAACCTGCCCCCTCCGCACGAAGGAAGAAGGGAGTAGTATACACGACCTCTCTCCTCTCGTTGGAGAGGGATCGCGGAGCGGGTAAACGAGGACAGGGGATGTGCCAATAATGAATGGCACTGACCGTGAACAACTAACAAAGGAACATATCATTCATCTGCTGCGCGATCGCTTGCCAGACCTTCGCGCAAGATACGGGGTTAGACGGATAGCCCTGTACGGCTCTTTTGCGCGTGGAGAAGGCAGCCCAAATAGCGATGTAGACCTTCTGGTGGAGCTCTCGCAGCCTTTAGGCCTCCGTTTTATTGCGCTTGCGAACGAGGTTGAAAACTTGCTGGGCAGGGATGTAGATATTGCAACCTTCGAGACATTCTACCGCACTAAAAGCGATGCGAGAAAGCAGCATATCGCGACAGCTATCGAGAGGGACCTGACTTATGTCGAATGAAAGACGGGACAGGGATTACCTCAGTGATATTCTGGAAGCTATGCGCCGAGTGGTCAGTTATGTCGCAGGAATGTCCTATGAAGCTTTTATGCAAGACAGTAGGACACAAGACGCCGTTGTGCGCAACATCGAGATTATTGGCGAAGCGGCTAAGCACTTGTCACAGTCCTTTAAGCAAAGGATGCCTGAAGTACCGTGGAGAGAGATTGCTGGCATGAGAGACAAGCTGATACATCATTACTTCGGGGTCAACTATGATGTGGTATGGATAGTAGCCACTGAGGAAATCCCCCAGTTAATGCCTGTCTTTGCCGAAATGCTGGAAGGTTTGGAGGGGAAACGAGAACAGTGAAATGGGTGGACACACCATCTACTTCGCCGATAGTCGCAACATGGCGGAGTTGCCCGATGAGAGCATCCACCTCGCCCTCACCTCGCCGCCCTACTGGCACATTAAAGATTACGGTTGCGCGGGGCAAATCGGCTACGGACAGAGCCTGCATGAGTACCTGATAGACCTCTCGCGGGTATGGCGCGAGTGCTACCGTGTGCTGGAGCCCGGGCGCAGGCTATGTATCAACATCGGGGACCAGTTCGCGCGGAGCGTGGTATACGGTCGCTACAAGGTCATCCCCCTGCACGCCGAAATCATCGCGCAGTGCGAAACAATCGGCTTTGACTACATGGGCGCGATACTCTGGCAAAAGAAAACCACTATGAACACCACGGGCGGCGCGGTGGTAATGGGTTCCTTCCCTTACCCACCGAACGGCATTGTGGAATTAGACTACGAGTTCATCCTGCTTTTCAGAAAACCCGGCAAATCCGCATCTGTGCCTGCAGAAATCAAAGAGGCGTCTGCGCTGAGCCGCGACGAGTGGAAGGAGTACTTCAGCGGGCACTGGAGCTTCGGCGGGGCGCGTCAGGCAGGACACGAGGCGATGTTCCCTGAAGAGCTGCCAAGGCGACTGATACGCATGTTCTCCTTTGTGGGCGAGACGGTACTGGACCCGTTTTCAGGCAGCGGCACTACCGTGAAGGTGGCGATAGAGCTCGGTCGGCAGGCAGTGGGCTACGAGATTCAGTGCGAGTTCGAACCGCTTATCCGCGAGAAGCTGCGATGCGGCGAAAAGGCTCTGTTCGAACCACCTGTCCGTATCGTGTACCGTGAGCAACCATTACCTCCCGTGCAACCGCCAGCCGGTTACGCCCCCCGCGTGCAGGACGCACGCCCTGTAGCCGATTACAAAGAGCGGAAGGAGCCTGCCGTGAAGGTTACCGCAGTGGTGGACGAACACACCCTGCAGATAGAAGGTGGCAGGCTCGTACGTCTGCTGGGGGTTGCGGTACCGCCAGAGCAAAGGGGCAAAGCCATCGAGTATCTTCGGCGTTACGTGCAGGGCAAGCGAGTCGTCATTAAAGAGGAAGGAGAACCGCGAGAGCCGGTCTGTGCGTATGTGTACCTGAGTAATCGCCTGTTCGTCAACCGCAAAATGATCGAGATGGGATTGGCACGGGCAGAGCGCAAGAACCCTCATCGCTTTCTGGAAAAGTTTGTAGCGTGTGAGTTAAAGTAGGAGTCTGCAATGAGCTCTGGAGAGATGGAATCTTCGTGGCAACATCGCCTTCAACAGGGCGAGGACCTGCATACCGAGTTCAAAGAGCGGCTTCCGCAAACGGATGACCTGGCGGCGGAGATAGTGGCGTTCGCCAATACCGATGGGGGAGAGCTTCTGGTCGGTGTTAAAGACGACGGCACGCCGGTTGGAGTGGAGGAAACCGACCGTCTCGCGCGTACAGTGGATAACGTGTGTTTCCATAACTGCGAACCTCCTATTAGTGTGATACAGGAAACCGTCGGGATAGGAGGCAAACAAATCCTGGTAATACACGTACCCAAAGGGGCGCAAAGACCCTACCGCACCCAGCAGGGGCAGTACTATGTGCGTACCTCTTCTGGCAAGAGGCAAGCCTCGCGGGAGGAACTACTGCGCATTTTTCAGGCAAGCGCAAGCCTGTATTATGACGAGACCCCCTTTACACAGACCTCTCTGGCGGATCTGGATGAAACGGCGGTAGAGGAACTGGTGGAAAGGGTGCTTTCTCAGGGTATCTATGTGACAGGTGTTCCCCGAGAACGATTGCTCAGGAACTGGAAACTGCTCACCACGGTGGAGGAGAAGCAGTGCCTCACACTGGCAGGCGTATTGTTCACGGCGCAATCCCCCCAGCAGTTCGTGCCTTACGCTTACATCTCCGCACTGCGTATCCCGGGTGATGATATCGCTATTGCTCCCAGCGACCAGAAGCAAATAGGCGGCAGGCTTCACGAGCAGGTAGAAACTGCCTTCAAGCTTTTGGAACTGCATTTGAGCGTCGCACATGTGATCGAGGGTATTGAACCGGAACGCAAACCGGAAATCCCTGTGGAGGTGCTGCGCGAGGCGCTGGTCAACGCTCTGGCGCATCGTGACTACACTGTTGCCTCTCCGGTGCGCCTGATAGTGTACAACAACCGCGTGGAGATACGCACGCCGGGGTTGCTGCCCAACACGGTGAGCGTAGAGGAACTGCGCTACGGCATCCACGTTCTGCGTAATCCGGCGATTTACAGTATGTTTCTCCGGCTGGGGCTTGTGACCGATGCGGGGAGTGGTATCCCACGCATGATACGCTTAATGGTTCAGCATGTGGGAGAGGAACCCGAATTCGCGATAGAAAGCAGAGAGTTCGTCGTACGCTTGCCCAGACCTGCCCGGTGAGAAAACCATGCAAATCCCGCGAGGGTGCAGAATCGGTTGCTTGACCGCTTTGCTGATAGCGGTTGTTGCCGTCGTGCTGGCGGTACGATGGTGGACCGCTCCTATCGATATCCCACGCCCTCAGCGCCCGCCTGACCCTGCCGATAATCCGTATGATGTGTATCGTTCGCTGGCGATGTACACGTCCCAGATCTTCCGAAACGACCCGATGCTCTCCTACGCCGAGCGCGAACTGTTTCCCTCACGCCAGACGGTATCCCTCCACCGCCCGGATCTTGCACGCTACTTATTACAGCAGATGCAGCCGGTGCGTCTGGAGTACCGCCGCCACCTGCACAAACCGTGTGCTGCGATTTTGGAATACACACCGGCATGGCAGTTTCCCGAGCTGGCAGAGTTTCGCCGCTGGGCGAATATCGAATCGCTGGATATGGCACTGGCGGTACAGGAAGGAGACTATTCCCGGGCGATAGAGGACTATCGGACGATACTACTGCTCTCGGAGCAGATTCGGAATCGGGGAGAGCTGATACATTATCTGGTCGGCTCCGCTATGCAGGCGACGGTGAACAAGATGATGGGCGAGATACTCCAGCTGTTACCTGCCCGGCAATGCGAACAGCTGGTGAGGGTGGTGCGGGAATGGGAGAAACGGTATGTCCCGCCCGTGCAGGCGGTCGCCGTCGAACGCGACTTCTACTTGACCATACTGCATGACCTTTACGCCGGCAGGTACGAGACAATGCGGCTGTTCGCGGATCACCGCTCTATTATGCGCTGGAACCCCAGGTGGCTCAACCTGAGACGCGCTGCCCGCGAGGGAATGGCGTACTTTCAGCGAGTGGAAAAAGAACTCTCCAAGCCCATCAACCAGCAACAGGCGTATGTAGAGGAACCTCGTCATCCTGTGGCAAGACTCCTCCTGCCGGTGCTTAATGTACCGGGGCATACGGTGGGGTACACGGTGAGCCGTATTCGCTTGCTCGGTTGTGCGGCAGCTGTGCGTGCTTATCGGCTGAGGCATGGTTCCTACCCTGCTACACTGAACGAGGCAGGCGTTGCAGACCTGGACAAGGACCCGTTCACAGGTGGAGGCTTCGTTTACAAGCCCGGCGAGCAGGGTTTCCTGCTGTACAGTATGGGTAGGGATGGAAAAGATGACGGCGGCTGGCGAGTGTCTGAGCGACACGAGGGCAGAGGAGATATTACCCTGCTCCCCTTCTATGGGCGCCCTGTCGGCGCAGGAGAGAGCGCAGAACAAGGGGAACCCGTGTGGTTGAAATAATTCGTCCATCTCTCTACCCTGTAAGATGCGGGGTATAATTCTGAAGGCATCGCTTTGTAACGGGAGGATTGTAGATGACCTACGCCGATGTGTTTCGCCCTGTGGCAAAGCCTCGCGCTCTGATTTACGACCTTATCTGCATTTTGGGAGGTACGCTGTTCATTGCTCTTTCCGCGCAGGTAGCAATTCCCCTGCCCTTTAGCCCTGTTCCTGTTACCGGACAGACCCTGACGGTGCTTCTAACGGGTGTTCTACTGGGTAGCCATCGGGCCAGTTTGTGCCTGCTGGTGTACCTGGCGGAAGGAATTGCCGGGTTGCCAGTCTTTGCGGGCGGTAAAGCCGGCATGGTGCACCTGCTTGGGCCAACCGGTGGCTATCTGTTGGGATTTGTTCCGGCGGCTTTGCTCACGGGATGGCTGGCGGAGCGCGGATGGGACAGAGGTTTTCGCACCGCCTTTGCTGCTATGTTGCTGGGCAACCTGGTTATCTACCTGTTCGGGTTGCCCTGGTTGAGTTATTTCGTAGGTGCAGACAGGGTTCTGGCTCTGGGACTACTGCCGTTCGTGCCGGGTGACGTGCTCAAGCTACTGCTGGCAACGGCGATGCTGCCTGCGGGATGGAAACTGCTGCAGTGGGGTGGACATAGCACAGGTTAACGTCTGCTTTCAAGCCAGATGGCGATTGTGTGAACGTGCCAGCACAATGAACACCGCCAGCGCCGCCACCTGCGCTATCACCGAAAAAGCGACGAGTGCTATCACCGAGCGGTCGTATAACCACCCCATCAGCGCACTGCCGGCGAACCACGCCAACCCGTAGCCGGTGTGGAACACACCATAGCCTGTGCCGCGACGCTCAGGAGGGATCAGGCGTGCTACCGCTGCACGCATCACCGACTCTTGTGCGCTCATGCCAAGCCCCCACAGGATGGCTCCGGTCACCGCTCCGAAGAAGCCGCCCAGAAACGCCAGCGGTGCAAAACCGACGGAAATCAGCGTCGCCAGGACCAGCGTGCCGAAGCCGATCCGATCGAACAACCGCCCCAGCGCAAGCGCACCCACTGCGTCCACACCCATCGCCAGCGCGTAGAACAGGGCGATATGGCTGGAAGAAACCAGCTGCTGTTTGCCAAAGTGATACGCCATCAGCGGGAAGTCCGCATAGCCTGCAGCCACCAGCCCCACCGCGCCCAGGTACAGCCAGTAGGTAGGTGTGAACCCTCGCGCCTGCAGCGCAACCGTCTTCACCTCTAAATCCTGCGGACGGGGAAACAGGGAGCGTGCAATAGTGAGTGTAATCAACGCCAGCAGCGCAGGCACAAGCAGCACGGCGAAGCCCATTCGGTAGTCGTTACGGAAGGAGAGGGTAGCGAACACAATCAGCGGTCCCAGCACTCCACCTATCTGGTCCATCGCCTCGTGCAGACCGAAACCCCATCCGTGTCCCATCTGTCTGGTAGCATGTGAGAGCATCGCGTCGCGAGCAGGGGTGCGGATGGCTTTGCCGAGCCGTTCTATCACAATCAGCGTGGACGCCAACAGCCAGTGCCCCGTCAGAGCAAGTAGAGGAACCGCCAGCAGGTTCACCGTGTATCCGGTGAAAGTGAGCAGCCAGTAGCGTCGCGTGCGGTCGCTGAGGTAACCGGAGACCAGACGCAATACGTAACCGACCAGCTCGCCCAGCCCGGACACGATGCCCACCACCGCTCCACTCGCGCCCAGCGTACCAAGGAAAGGACCGGTGATACTGCGCGCGCCTTCATAGGTCATATCCGCACAGAGGCTCACCAGCCCCAGCAGCACAACGAAAAGCACAGAACGTGACAGCGTTTTCATAAAGCGTATGTCCTCTCTGCGAAAGGCGAGGTTAGCTTCTCGCGGAGGTGGACAAGTTCCTCTCTATTTCACCACCAGCACATGGCAGGGCACGTGCGCTACGATAGAGGAGGCGGTACTGCCGAACACCCGCTCGTGCAAGGTAGAATGCCCCTGATGTCCGATAACCACCAGGTCTACCTGATGGTGCTTCACGAAGTCCACAATAGACCACACTTCATGCCCTGCGACGATATGCGTTTGCACCGGCACATCTGCCAGCTGCGCGGCGAGGTGTACCTGTCTCTCCAGCTGCGCGAAGTAGGCGTCGCGCTGTTGTTTCACCTCGTCGTATTCGCCGATGGTGGCGGCATACTTGGGCAGGTCTTCCTCCACCATAATCACGTGCAGTTCGGATTCCAGAGCCTTCGCCAGCGCGAGCCCCGCGTTTAACGCACGCTCCGCCCCCTCCGAACCGTCAAAACCGACCAGAATGCGAGTATACATGGGTTATCCCTCCTTGTACGCTGGGATGGTTTCGCGCTGAACAGTCGTGTGCGCCTTCGGCTCTTCCACCGACGGCTTGAAAAAGGTCTGCGCGATGAGGGTTGGTACCAGCGCGCTACCGATAACTACTGTGACCAGCACCGTGTACTGGGATTGGGTGATATATCCGTGTGTCAGACCGAACAGCGAGGAGATGGTACCGAAGGTCAGTCCGGTGCTCATCAGAAGGGTAGTGTAGGTAGCTTCCCGATGGGGCATTCGGAAAGCGCGGCACAGCGGGTAGCATCCGGCAATCTTGGTAGCCATCTTCACGCCCAGCAGCACGCTGATGAGCCCCGCTGCACCCCAAAGGGCAGACAGGGAGATAAAAGAGCCTGCCTTCAGGAAGTAGAACGGCGTCAGCAGGGTAAAGGTCATGGCGCGGATGCGGTGCATGAAATCCCTGTTTTTCTCCATCGTACCCGCCAGCACCAGCCCCAGCAAGTATGCGCCCAGCACCGCCTCGCTGTTTGCTTTTACCGCCAGTGAGCCGAGCAGGAGCAACATCAGCAAGATGAACTTGATTTGTGGCTCGCTGGTATGCACGCCAACCACATGGAAGAACCAGCGGGTCAGGCTCGGTGCTATCGCCAGCGTGACCGCCAGCGCGGTGACGAACACCAGCAACCAGATATTCGCGTGGGCAAACAACAGCCCCAGCGCGACCACCGTGCCCAAATCGGTGACGAAGCAGGCGGCAAGTATCAGCTTGCCCAGTGAGGTGCGGTTCATGCCGGTTTCGATCATCACCGCATACACTACAGCTACCGATGTGGTAGACAGGGCGACGCCAGCAATCTTCGCCGCGTTGGGTTCCCAGCCGGCGATGTAGTAGGCATACGCCATCGCCCCCAGAAACGGCGCGAGGAACGACACAAAACCGATTACCAGCGCCGCCTTCCAGTGCTGTCGCATCGCTGCGGGTTCAATCTCCGCGCCTGCCAGAAAGGTGAGCAACACACCACCCAGTCCCGCCAGAAAGTTAATCCACTCGTTGGGCTGGATATGTAGCAGGTTGCCTCCCAGCACGCCGAACAGGATTTCCGCCAGCGCAACACTCAACGCCAGACGAACGGAAACCACTGATGCGGCTAGCGCCAGAGACACCCAGATAAACGCTGTCCACCAGACGTTCATTCTCTTCTGGAAAACCTCCTTATCGTTTTGGCTGGAAGTGCATCTGCGCGATGTCCTGCACATGTTTCAGCTCGCGCTCGATGGTGCGCTGTAATCGACGTAGTGCCTCCCTTTCCTCCTCGCTCAAATTGCCATACCGCTTCTCGAACCGTTCCGGATCCAGCTCAGGGAGGAGGGTGTCGTGCAGGTTACCCAGCAACAGTCGCAGCCAGTAGTAAGTGGTTTCAATAGGTTCTGGCTGGTCGTGTTGCTGCGTCAGCTCGGGCACCAGGCGGTTGAGCGCGTCATGGTAGCTGTCCACCAGCCTTTCCAGAGCCTCTTGAAGCATCCGCCACTGCGAAGGGGGCAAAGGGGTCAAGCGCTGTCCCCCACCGGATGGTGAAATACCCATCCAGCCCGCCTGTGTGATTCGGCTGACCGTGTCTTCCAGCTGCACCAGCAGCGCGAACAGGTGTCTGCGGTGGCTATCGTTCATGATGAACCTCCTCGGCAAAGACGCCGTAGAGCTTGTGCATCGCCCGTCGCCAGCTGCCTACCTCCTCGCCCCACGGCTCATGCTGGAAACGGTAGTTGTGCTTGCGAATAACCTCCTGCAGATGCTTGCGCAGGGCTTGCCATCGCTGGCTCTCGTTAGCGGTGAGCCATGTTTGCACCTCAGGCGAGGCGTTCCGAAGCACCTGTTGCAAGTGGGGCAAGCAAAGCCCCCTGCTCAGCTCATAACGCGACCGCCACGAGGGTTCGCGCAGCAGCTGTGCCAGCAGCTTCGCCATTTGCGCCACGTCATGCGCTTGCGCCTCGCACAACTGGCAATACCACGCGCTGTGTGCCCGCTTCGCTGGAGCAGTTATCGAGGTGTGCGCTAACAGGTCTTCGGCGATAATCGACAGGGAAAGCACATCTGCTCGTGATAGCACCAGGTCAGCATGGTAGGCACAGAAGCCTTTGCCTTCCCGCAGGGACTGTCGCCACTGCGGGTCGTTGACATGTTCGGCGAAGAGCGTGTCCACCCGGCGCAACAGTTGCTTCCGTGCCAGCCAGCACAGCGCGCATTCGCCTTCTTGCAATGCCTCTTCCAACGCTATTTCCGGCAGATGCATTGTTGACCCCCTATAAACGCAAAAACGGCTCGCTGTTCATGCGAACAGGAGCCATTAGCCTCCTTTGGGCGGTTCGCCCCTCTAGCGAAGGGCAGGCGGACCTCCATCGCCTTTGCGATTGTTTACCACTTTCATTATACCATGCAGAGCGATGGAAAAGTTGCAAAACGCCGATGCTCTGCTGCAAATACGCTACCGCAAGGAACTGGTTTGGCAGGAGGAGGGACACCCTCCCTCGCCGCCGTGACAGCCAAAATGCGCTGAGAACGACTCAGCGAAGCGTCGCCCGCCGCGGGCAGAAGATTAACCGACCACTTACCCCAACGAAGGGACAGATGTACCGATAATCAGAGCAAAAGGTTAATTATTGAGGTATAATATTTTAAGGTATAGCAAAAGAGTAGTCTTTTGTATAGCCAAGCTCGTGCGACCCGCACAGGATACGGTATAATGAAAATCACAGGTGCGATGTCGCACTGCAACAACACGAAGGAGTGGAATCGATGGAAGGCTCGCGGACAGACTTTGTGGTGCGCCTGGCGGGAGAGTCCGGCGAAGGAGTGCTGAGCCTTGGCGAAATGCTAACGACGGCGTTAGCACGGTTAGGCTATGAAGTATATACCTTCCGCACCTATCCCGCAGAAATCAAAGGGGGCACCGTCCTGTACCAGGTACGTGTAGCGGACCACGTGCTTCTTTCCTATGGCAGTCGCGTAGACGTTTTCGTCGCGCTCAACGAAGAGGGCTATCGCGATAATATCGGCTCGCTGCGTGCGGGCGGCACACTGATTTACGACAGCGATAGCGTGTCCGTCCCCGAACTACCCGACACCTGCGTTATCCCCATTCCCATCGGCACGATAGCCAAGAAAGAGATTGGCTCGGTGTTGACCAAGAACGTGGTGGCGCTGGGAGCTATCCTGCGCTATATCGGCGCGCCGGTGGAAGTGGGGGAGCAAATCGCCGAGCAGACCTTTAAGCGCAAGGGTGAAGAGGTCGTGCAGAAAAACTTCCAGGCATTGCACGCAGGCTACAACTATATCTCGCAGTATACCGAATGCCTCAAGCCCCTGCTTGGCGGGATCGAGGAGGTCAACCCCAACCGCCTTATTATCAATGGCAATGAGGCGCTCGCGCTTGGAGCGTTGCACGGCGGTCTGAGCTTCTATGCAGGCTATCCCATCACTCCAGCTACCGACATCATGGAGGCTCTTGCGCCGGTGCTGCCTCGCTTCGGGGGAGTAGTCATCCAGGCGGAGGATGAAATCGCGGCACTGGGCATGGTGCTGGGCGCGGCATACGCGGGCAAGCGGGCGATGACCGCCACCTCTGGTCCCGGCTTCTCGCTGATGGTGGAGCAAATCAACCTGGCGGCGCAAGCGGAAATCCCGGCGGTCATCGTGGACGTGCAGCGCGGTGGGGCGAGCACCGGATTGCCCACCAAAACCGCCCAGGGCGACTTGAACATCGCCCTCTACGGTGTGCACAACGAGTCGCCGCGCGTGGTAATGGCGCCTACCAGCGTGGAAGACTGCTTCTATCTGATTCAACACGCATTGAACATTGCCGAGCGGTACCAGCTGCCGGTGATTGTGCTTTCTGACCAGTCTCTGGCGCACCGTCGGTGTACCATCCCCAAGCCCGATTTATCGCTGGTGCCTCGCTGGGAGCGTATTGCTCCCGAACCCGGCACTAACGGCGAGTACGCCCGCTATGCTATCACCGAAACAGGCATCTCTCCGGTGGCGGTACCGGGTATGCCCGGCTTAGCTTACACCGCTACCGGCATTGAGCATAACGAGTTCGGTGACCCCACCTACACGCCCGAGAACCTGCAGGCGATGAAGGGCAAACGGTTCCGCAAGTTACAGCATCTGGGAGAGCACTACGCGGAACAGTTTGTGCGCATCTGGGGCGAACCCGAAGGTGCGGAAGTGGGCATCATCGGCTGGGGGTCGTCCGAGGGCGTTATTCGCGAGGCGATGCAACTTGCAGAGCGGGAAGGCGTCAGAGCTGCCGCGCTATACCCCAAGATGCTGATGCCTTTGCCGGTAAAGATGATAGAAGAGTTCGCCAGCAAGGTGAAGAAAGTGCTGGTACCCGAAAGAAACTTCACCGGCGAGTTTGCTGCTTATCTGCGCTCGCAAACGAACGTCCACCCTATCTCTTACGCGAAGGACACGGGGTTGCCGTTTGACCCCGAAGAGATAAAAGAAGAAATCATCCGCGTAGCCCGGATGTGAGGCAGGAGGAAGCAAGATGGCGGAAATTCAGACTCTGAGCATAGAAACCCAGCCTGTTCAGCGGCAGCCGAAGGACTACAAAAGCGACCTGGAACCCATCTGGTGCCCCGGCTGCGGCGACTACGGCGTGTTAAACGCGCTGTTCAAAGCGATGAGCCAGCTGAACCTGGACCCCGACAAGACGGTGCTGGTGTCCGGTATTGGATGCTCCAGCCGGCTGCCGGGCTTCGTGGTGACTTACGGCTTTCACGGCGTGCACGGGCGCGTGTTGCCTGTTGCGACAGGCATCAAGCTGGCTCGTCCGGACCTGACGGTTATCGGCGTAGGAGGCGACGGCGACGGCTATTCCATCGGGTTAGGACACTTCCCGCACGCCGCACGACGCAATATCGACATCACCTACATCGTGATGAACAACCAGATTTACGGCTTGACGAAAGGGCAAACCTCACCCACCAGTTCTACCGGGTTCCAGACAAAGACCACTCCCTTCGGCAACATGGATGGGTCCCTGAACCCGCTGCAACTCGCCATTGTGTCGGGGGCGACTTTTGTAGCGCGCGGTTACTCCAGTATGCCTAACCAGCTGGCGAAGATTATCGCCGAAGCAATCAGGCATCCCGGCTTCGCGCTGGTGGACGTGTTCAGCCCTTGCGTCACCTTCAACAAGGTGCAAACCTACGACTACTACAAGGGCAAAGTTTACGAGATACCCGATACACACGACCCCACGGACAAGTTCGCCGCCCTGCGTCTGGCAGAAGAGGATGGCGTGTTTCCCATTGGCATCCTGTATCGGGTGGACCGTCCCACGCTGGATGAACAGGTAGCAATGGTCAAACAGCAGGCATACACCGAGAACCCCAGCGTGGAGCAGCTGTTCAAAAAGTATCAGTAACGTTAGGGACGCTTCCCAGCCCCTCTCCTTGCGGGAGAGGGGCTTCGCACTGGTTTGCGCTACTGGTGGAAAATCCACCATCTGGTGGTGGATTTTCCACCACAGAATGGTGTATAATCATTCATGATGTTTCCCAGGGTGCTTTCCAGACGAGTCACAGACCTGCTAAGCACGATGCCGGTCGTGTATCTGCAGGGAGCACGTCAGGTCGGTAAAACCACATTAGCAAAGCAGCTGATCCAGGAGAGCGTAATGGAGCACTACTTCAGTTTTGATGACCCGGCAGTGCTTTCTGCAGCAGGACATGACCCCGTTGGCTTTGTGCGTGATCTGCCGCTGCACACCGTACTGGATGAGGTACAGCGCGTGCCTGCTCTCATGCCTGTGCTCAAGATGCGTGTCGACACCCGTCGCGAGGCTGGGGATCTGCTGCTCACCGGCTCCGCAAATCCCCTGATGCTCCCCCGCCTTTCCGAAACGCTGGTAGGGCGCATGGCGGTACTGACTCTGATGCCGTTATCGCAAGGGGAGATAGAGGGAAGAGAGGATAGATGGCTGGAGAGGATGTTTTCCGACGATTCGCTGACAGGAGACTTTCCGGCGTCGCAGTACCTGCTTTTACGTGTGGTGCGAGGAGGTTACCCCGAGGCAGTACTGCGTTCTGATTCGCGTCATAGGATGGATTGGTTACTCTCGTACGCGGATACCCTGCTGGCACGGGATGTGCGGGAGATATCGGATATCGAACGGTTGACGGATGTGCCACGTCTCCTGCAGCTGCTCGCCGCCCAGACGTGTCAGACGTTGAATGTAGCGAATCTCTCCCGAGAGACCGGCATCCCTCAGAGCACGTTGCAACGCTACTTGGCTTTGCTGGAGGCACTGTTTTTGCTGGTGCGCATACCCGCCTGGTACACCAGCATGGGCAAGCGGTTGCTGAAGTCACCGAAGATATTGCTCAACGATACCGGGCTTGCGTGTGCTCTGCTGGGGATCGATGAAGAGCGTCTGGCTCGTGACCCTCTGCTACAGGGGCGGATGGTCGAGAACTTCGTGGGAATGGAGCTGCTCAAGCAAATCGGGTTCTCCGTCCGCCGCTTGCGGATGTACCATTTTCGAACCGACCGTGGAGAAGAGGTGGATTTCGTCATCGAAGACGCTACCGGTGCGTTGATAGGTGTGGAGGTCAAAGCAAGCGCAACGGTACACTCTGAACACTTCAAGGGGCTTCGTAGTCTGCAACAGGTAGCGGGCAACCGTTTCGTGCGTGGTATCGTATTATACTGGGGTGAGAAGACGCTGCCGTTCGGCGAGGGATTATGGGCACAGCCCATCTCTGCGCTGTGGGCGACAACCGATTGATGGGTTCTGTTGTGCAGAGCAATAGTCGTGAACAAGGAGGCATCACTTGGAGGAAGAACAGCAGAAACAGGGTCCAACCTTTCGGGAACGATTATGGGTGATAGGCATTGCGCTGGCAGTGCTGGCGGTGCTGGTGCCGGGCTACCTGGACCTGCGTCGGAGGTCGCTGAACGCCAGCTGCCTGAGCAATATGCGCGAAATGTCCAGCGCGCTGCGCACTTACATGCTGGACTGGGACGAAACACTCCCTCTGGCGTATTACCGCGACAAGCAGAGGGGTAACAAGCTGGTCACCTGGCCGATGCTCATCGGGGGGTACCTGGATGCCAAACGGCTGTACTGTCCGGCGGACCCCGCGAAGCAGGAGCCACCGTATATAGACTCCGATTCGGAGGAAAAGCGGCACGTCTCGTACGGCTTCTTCTTGCCCGCATCCGGGGTACGCCCAAGCAGACTACCCGCCGCCGGCTCGCAACTGGCAGTGCTTGCGGACAGCGCGCTGGATGGGTTGAACACACATCCCCTGCCCGACGTTCCTGCCGAGCAGCAAGCTCTGTTCATCGGCTTTGACACGCCGGACAACCGGAACGATAAGGATGCGCGGTATGTGCAGAGGCTGGCTATTTTCTCGAGAAACGGTCGTTGGGACGACTATCGCCAGCTGCGCACCCGACATGGCAATACGATTAACATGCTGTTCGCGGATGGCCATGTTGGCGAAGTACCCGCCGGCGTGATCGCCGTGCAGCGAGACGCCGAAGGCAAAGTGCTTTCCCCGTGGAGTGCGTACCTGCCTCAGTCGGAGGTGTATTGAGGTGCTGGTCGCAGGGGTAGACGGCGGAGGCACCAAAACCGAGGGCGTCATCTTGAACGAGGCGGGCGAGGTGGTTGCCTGCGCGCGGAGCGGGGGTGTTAATCTTAACTTCGTGTCTCTGGAGGAGTGCGAGCGGTCGGTAGCGGAGGTCTTCTCGCAGCTTGCCTCGGCGGTAGACCGCGAGCAGGTTGTACGGATTTACTCCGTGATGCTGGCGGACATTCCCTCTCTTCGCAGTTATATCCAGCAGGCATTTCCTCACGCGGAATGGCGAGGTGCGCACGAGCACCGGGCGGTGCTGGCGGCGGGCGGTGTGCTGGAGCCTTACGGTATCGGCGTGGTAGCGGGCACGGGTTCCAGCACGGTAGGCTGGCGAGACGAGCACCGACATGCATCCGTGGGCGGCTGGGGGATGCTGTTGGGAGACGAAGGCAGTGCGACCGACATTGCGATACAGGCGTTGCGGGCGGTGGTTCGAGCCGTGGATGGGCGTGGGGAAAGCACCATCTTGCGCGAGGAGATGGTAGATTACTTTGGGCTGAAGCACCCGTGGGACATCACCCGCCGGGTGTACCGCGACAATTTGCCCCGTCACGTGCTGGCGGGTTTTGCAGTGCGAGTGAGTCATGCGGCGGATGCGGGCGACCGGGTAGCGCAGCGTATCCTGCGCGAAGCGGGCGAGACACTGGGCAACGACGTGCTGGTAGTGGCGCGCAAGCTGTTTACACCGGAAGAGGCGTTTCCGGTGGTACTGGGCGGCGGGGTATTTCGGGCGGGCGAGTGGGTAATTGCCCCGCTGCGCGAGCGGGTGCTGGCGGAGTACCCCAAAGCGCAGACTATCTTGCCGGATGTTTCGCCCGCAGTAGGATTGGCGCGGCTGGCGTTGAAGGAGATACTCAACCGGTAGTCCGTTATGTCGCGGCGAAGAGGACACGGATAAACACGGATGAGACGGATTGGCACGGATGATACAGCGGCGTGTATTCGTCGCATCTGTGTTTCATCCGTGTAACCGCTTTACTCATACCGCAACGCCTCTATCGGGTTCAGTCGGGAAGCTCGCCACGCGGGGTACATGCCGAAGAAGATGCCCACCGCTGCAGAAAACAGGAACCCCGCCGTCGCCGCCCAGAGCGGCAGGTGGGTGGTCAGCCCTTCTCCACCAAACAGCTTCGCCTGCCGTGTGCCCCAGCCGATAAGCAGACTGGTGCCACAGCCCAGCAAGATGCCGATGATACCGCCCACGCCGGAGAGGGTCATCGATTCGATGAGGAACTGCAGCAGGATGTCGCGGTTGCGTGCCCCCACCGCCTTGCGGATACCGATTTCGCGCGTGCGCTCGGCGACGGTAACCAGCATGATGTTCATGATGCCGATACCGCCCACCAGCAGGGATAGCCCCGCAATCGCGCCAACCACCAGCCCGAAAATGCTCAGCACGCGCCCGATAGACGAGAGCAATCGCTCCTGGCTATCCACACGGAAGTAAGGCTGATTGTCATGGCGACGCATGAGCAGTTGCCAGATTTCGTCCATCGTCTCGGTAGTGCGTTCGGGTTCGCGTGGCTGGGCGAAGATGACCGACACCAGGTCTATGCCCACAAACCGCTTCTGCAGGGAGGTAATGGGCACAAGCACCCGCTTGTCCCAGTCCTCTCCGAAAGTTCTGCCTTTTGGAGAGAGCACGCCCACCACCGTTGCAGAGACGCCTGCAATTTCCACGATTTCGCCAACCGGGTCCCTGTTGCCGAACAGCCGTTTCTGCACCTCTTTGCCCAGCACGCACACCTTTGACCAGTTGTCCAGGTCCTCCTGGGTGATAAACCGCCCGCGCTCCACTTGCAGGTTGTGCAGATACAGGTATTCGGGTTGGCAACCGTCCACCGCGGCATCCATCTCCTCTGCACCGTAGCGTATCTTCTGGTTGCCCACATTGAACTCTGCGCTGACCATCTTGACGTTGGAGCACTCTTGCAGGATTGCCTGCGCGTCTTCCATGCGCAGACCTTCGATACTGCCGGGCGTTTCGCCGCGCTTGCGCAGGGACGGGTCGTACGCGATGATAATCAGGCTGGAGCCCAGCTGGCGGAACTCCTCCACCACGCGCGAACGCGCTCCCTCCACCAGCGACACCATCAGAATCACCGCCGCCACGCCGATAATCACGCCCAGCATGGTCAACAGGGAGCGCAGCTTGTGTCGGCGCAGGTTCGCCAGCGCGGTCAGGAAGGAGTCTATCAGGCTCATTGTTGGCGTTCCTCCCTGTTCTCTTCGCTCGACGCGCCGATGTTCATCTCAAACTGCTGGCGCTTGGGACCGGTGAACGGCTGGGGGCGCACCTTCTCGCCCTCCTTTAATCCGCTCAGAATCTCCACGAAAGCGTCGCCGCGCAAGCCGGTCTTCACGGTGCGGGTCTCGTTTTTATCCACCGTCTTGCCGTTGGCCACTTCACGGTGCACCACGCTCACCCTCGCAGTGCCGGCATCCACGAACTGCAAAGCCTCCTTGGGCAAGCGCAAGACGTTCTGTCTGCGCTCCACGATGATTCGGCACTTTGCGCTCATGCCGGGCTTCATGCGCGGGTCGGGTTTCTCAATCTCCACTTCTACAGGGAATTTAATGACCGCTCCGCCCGGCGCGCCCTGTTGCGTCACCGACGAGGCGGGAGCCACCTTGCGCACCCTGCCCTCGAACACCTCATCGCGCAGCGCATCGAGCCGAATCTCTACCTTCTGCCCCACCTTCACCTTGCCGATGTCCACCTCGTTCACCTGCAGTTTGATGCGCATGCGTGAGAGGTCGGCTATCTGCACCAGCGGCATGCCCGAGGAGAACGTTGCCACACCTGATGTAACCAGTTCGCCCGATTCGATGTATCGCTGGGTGACCACACCGCTCATTGGGGCGCGGATGGTGGTGTCTGCCAGTCGGGTGCGGGCTTCTTTCAACGCGCTTTGCAATTGCTCCACCGCCGCCTGCGCCTGCAACACCTCCTTCTCGCGCACGGGCAGCTGCACGCGGTTCGCCTCTGCCAGTTTGAGCCTCATGCGGGCGTCCTCCAGCGCGGCGCGGGCGGTTTCCACCTCTTTCAGCTTCAGTTCATCGCGCTTCGCCTGGGCACGCGCCTGGTCCAGGGTGGCTTTCGCCTGCTTCACCCGCGATTCCGCTTCCGCTCTCTGCAGACGCAACTGCTCCTCCAGTGTCTGCAGGCGTTGTTCCGCCTGTTGCAGGCGCGCCTCCGCGGCGGTGAGCTGGGTAGTAGCGAGGTCTACCTCGCGCTGGGAAACGAAGCCCTTCGCTAACAACTGCTTCTGTCGCTCCAGCTGGCGTCTGGCGTCATCGCGCTGGGCGCGAGCCTCGTCCACCGCCGCCTGCGCATCGGTGCGCAGCTGGGGATGGGTGACCTTCAGCAACAGATTCAGGTTATCTATTGCCGACTGATAGCTGGCTTCCGCCTGCTCTATCGCCGCCCGGGTCACTTCGGGTTGTGTTTGCGCCTCGCGCAGCGCTTGCTGGTAGCGTATTTCGGCGGTGCGCACCGCGTTGCGTGCCTGCTCAATCTGCGCGGCGGTATCCGCAGGTTGGTATCCGCTGAGCAATTTTGCCTGCTCGAGGCGGGCGATGGCAGCGCGCAGTTGCGCTTCGGTCTGGCGCAGGCTGGATTCCACCTCCACAGGGTCAATTCGGGCGATAAGCTGCCCCTTATGCACCACATCGCCCGCTTCCACGTCCAGGCTGAGGATACGCCCGGCGATTTTGCTTTTGACTTCTACCTTGCGCAACGGCTCCAGCACGCCCGACTCCGCGACGATGATTTCTACATCGCCGCGAGAGACTTCCACCAGACGCGGCGGAGGCGCGGGCTTGTTCAACCAGCGATAGCCCCACCAGCCGGCAGCACCCAGCAGAACTAAGAACGGTAAACATCCGAACAGCAACAGTTTCGCTCTGCGTCGCAAAAAGGCTCTCACGCTGTCCTCCCTCAGCAATTACTGCAAACCCTCTTTATATGACCGATTTGAGCAGGCGAAGTTTCACCATAGGTAGAGAAAAACCCCGGACCGACGAACAATGTTTATAGGTTGCGTTGCTTCTCGTGGGCTACAGCTGGCGTTGACCTCACGCAGGCTGAGGCTACAGGGCGAGGTTCGTTCTTTGCGGAGAGCAAGGTTCTTGCCGATCTGTTCGGTTTGTGGTCGCGACGGAGCGCGACCCTCCAAGAGCATGTTGATTCGTGGTTGCGACGGAGCACAACCCTCCGATTGCGGGGAGGGCGAGGCTCCTGCCGAGCCGGCTCCACCAGATTGAGGAGTCTTTACGGCTGAAGCCGTTCCTTTTCAGACGAAGCTAGCCAAACGCAACCTGAAGGTTGCAGCTACAACCCTGTGCAGGCATGGTTTGATTTGAGAAGGTGCCGCTTTAGCCGCAGACGCTATGCGATGACTTTACTCCTTTCGTGTGAGCCACCACAGCCATCCCGCCATACCGCATTGCGTCACCAGCTGGGCGTAGCCCGCTCCCGACAGACCGTGTGGAAGCCACCACCACAGGCAAAGGAGGAGACACGCCAGCCCCCCGGCGGCTACCACACCCACCCATGTTGTTCGCCCGCGCACCAGCAGCATCGCGTTGCCCCACGCCACCACCGAGGCGGGAACCAGACACCACGCCAGCACCCGTAGGGCATCGGAGGCGGGGGCGTATTCTGCTCCGTACAGCAGGCTAACCCAGAACTCTGCTCCACCGCTCAGTACCACCGCCAGTAGCACCGCGACCGTCAGCATCCACCGAAGCACTCGCGAGGCTACCCCGTGCGCCCTTTCCCCCTGCGAGGCAGCGACGGGAATCATCGCCAGCGACATCGAGCCCGCTACCAGATTGCTCGCCCAGAGCAGTGTGCTGGCACTGCCGTACCAGCCGACGCTCTGCGACCCGTATCGTATCCCGACGGCGAGGATATCCACCCTCATGATAAGTCCATGACAAACATCGCCGATTGCCAGCGGCACACCGAATGCAAGCAGGAGTTTCCAGATAAGCAGGTGCGCCCGTGCTCGGGGGAGAGGGAGATGGCGGAGATAGAATATCAGTGCCAGCGTGCCGCCAGCCAGCACTCCCAGCAACGCCCCGCCCAAGCCAAGCCACAAAGCCCCGCCTGCCGCCAGCAGCACGGTGGTCACGCGCTCCAGCACAACCGCTCGCGTTTCGATATGCGCCTGGAGGCGAGCCCGCGCTACTCCAGCAAGCAGCTGGTGAATGCAGGCTACCGCCCAGTACGCCCCTGCCAGCGCGAGAGCCAGTCCGAGGGATGGCGCGTTATATATCCACCATGCCCCCAGAACCGCCATGCCCCACAGCAGGAAGCCCTGCATCATTCGCAAGCCGATGGCTGCGCTCAGCACTGCAGAGGCGCGGGGACGGCGTGCGACGTGTCGGGTGATTATCGCGGAGACGCCCATATCGGCAAGGGGAGCCAGCGACCCGGCGATTGCCATCGCCTGCGTAAAATCGCCGTACGAGGCAGGGGCAAGCAGTCGCGCCAGCAACACATTGTTCACCAGCCCCAGCACGCGGGCAGCGAACTGTGAACTGAGCAACCAGCGGGTGTTGAACTGCCAGCTCTTCACAGCAGGTTGACCTGACTGTTATCTCCCAGCATGAGCCGCACCGCGCGCGGCTTGCCCTCGTCACGGCAGACGGTGACGTTGCGTCCCAGCAGGCTATCCTCCACGCGCGAGCCGACGTTCAGGATGCGGCAGCCTTCCAGTATCACGCTGTGCTCTATCTCGCTGGCGACGATATGCACCCCGTCGGCAATGGAGGTGAAGGGACCGATGTAGGCGTTTTCGATAAGGCAGTTCGCGCCGATGATGACCGGACCTCGGATGACGCTATGCACCACGCGCGTGCCTTCGCCGATAGAGACCCGTCCATGCAGGCGCGATGTAGCGTCCACTTCGGCGCGAATGTCGCGCTCGATGTCTTCCAGCAGGATGCGGTTTGCCTCCAGAATGGCATCGAGGTTGCCCGTGTCCTTCCACCATCCGCTGATGATGTGCGAGCGCACCTGATAGCCGTGGTCGATGAGATACTGGATGGCGTCGGTGATTTCCAGTTCTCCCCGCGCGGAGGGGCGGATGGCGTTGACCGCTTCGAAGATATGTTCGTCGAACATGTACACGCCCACCAGCGCGAGGTCAGAAGGAGGCTGTTTGGGCTTTTCGATAAGGCGTACTACCCGGTCGCCCTCCAGCACTGCCACGCCGAACTCTTGTGGGTTGGGCACATGTGCCAGCAGTATCTGCGCGTTAGGACGCATCTGCTCGAACTCGCGCACGAAGGGGGTGATGCCCTCTTTGACGAGGTTATCGCCCAGATACATCACAAATGGCTCGTTGCCGAGGAAATCCTGCGCGATTTTGACCGCGTGCGCCAACCCGAGCGGTTCCGGCTGGTGGATATAGGTGATGTGAATGCCCCACCGGCTGCCGTCGCCCACCGCCTGCATAATCTCTTCGCGCGTATCGCCCACGATAATGCCCACGTCGGTGATACCGGCGTCGCGTATCGCTTCGATGCCGTAGAAGAGCACCGGCTTGTTGGCGATGGGGATGAGCTGCTTCGCGCCGGTGTAGGTAATCGGGCGCAGGCGAGTGCCTTTGCCACCGCTGAGTATCAGCCCTTTCACGAGCCACGCCTCCTTACAGAGGGATGGTAGGGTCCGTAGCTGTTGGTTGAGACGGGTACTCTGTTCGCCACGATACCCAGAAATCTTGCTTCCGGCACAGTATGGATGGTCTCCACTGCGTGGAGAGCCGCATCGCGCAAAGTGGCTCCCGGCTGAAGCACCATCAGGATGGCATCGCTGTGAAGTGCAAGCACACGCGCGTCAGCGAACATCTCCACGGGCGGTACGTCCATAATGAGCATGTCGTATTGTTCCCTCAATTGCGTCAGTATCTCCTCCATCCTTGCGCTCTCCAGCAATTCGGTAGGGTTAGGAGGCACATCGCCCGCCGGTAACAGCCAGAGGTTGTCCACACTGGCTTGACGAAGGCATTCCTCCAGTTTGCTTTCTCCGAGAAGGAGGTTGCTCAGCCCGGGCGACAGCGGTATGCCCTCAAAGCGATGCTGCATGGGCAGGCGCAGGTCGGCGTCTATCAGAACCACACGTTGCCCGGACTGCGCTATGCTGACCGCCAGATGCCGGGATACAAACGTTTTTCCATCGCCTGGGGAAGGAGAAGTAACCATGAGAGCATGGATAGGAGCACTTTGTGATGACAGGCGAAGGGTGGTGCGCAGGTTGCGAAACGCTTCTACGGCAGCCGGTTGATTTAGCACAGGGGACTCTGCCCCGTCGCGCACTGCGGGAATGCTACCGAGCAACGGCGCGTTCAGCCATTCTGAAGCCTGCTGAGCCGACGGCACGCGACGGTCTATCTGTTCCAGCAACAGCGCGAAGCCGATAGCCAGCAGCGCCCCCAGTACCGTGCCCATCAGCATGTTCAGGATACGCCGCGGCTTGACTCGTTTGCCGGGCAGTTGCGCCAGCTCCACCACGCGTGCGTTGCCCAGCTTGACCGCCTGCGTCAACTCCGCCTCCTGCAATCGTTCCATGAGAAAGAGATAGCGCTTTTCCAGTGCCTGCCGTTGACGCAGCAGCCGGGTTAGCTGCTTCTCCAGTTCGGGCACTGCCAGCATTTGCTGGCGGATGCTACGCAGAGTCTCTTCCAGCGCTCTCATCTGTGCTTCCTGCCCCACAATGTCTGCGGAGAGCAAAGCGACGTTTTTGTATAACTCCTGATGGACAGGGTTAGGCAAACGTTGCACGCTCTCGATGCGAGCGGCTTCCTGTCGGAGACGCTCCCGTAACGATTCGACGCGGGCGAGAGCGGACTGAACGTGGGGGTGCTCATCGGTAAATTGAGCCTGCAACGCCAGCAGGTCGGCTTCTGCGGTCACCAGCTGCTTTTTGATTTCCTGCACGGTAGGGTTTTCGTAAATGGTAGGTGAGACCAGTGTAGAGGGTTCCTGTCCCAGCCGCCGGCGTGTCGCGGCGAGGCGCGTACGCAGGTCTGTCAGGCGCAGGTTGCCCTGCCATTGCCGGTTGCTCAGTTCCACCATCTGCTGCATCAGCGCACGTATCTGCTCGTTCGCATCCAGAAAAGCTTTCTCGCGCTGAAAAGATGCCAGTTTTTCGTCTGCTTCAGCCAGCTGTTGCTTTACTCCGCCGGGTGCTTCCAGTTGGTTGCGGATGAAACGAACGGTGTTGCGAGCTTCCTCCTTGCGCAGACGTTCGTTTTGCCAGACGACCAGCAGAGCGGCAGCATTCGCCGCATCTTGAGCGCGACGCGGCGATCGTGCCTCTGCGAACAGTTCGATCAAGCCGGTATCTTCTATTAATCGCCCCTGAATGTCTTGTTCGAAGTCCTCCTCCTCTTTGGGCACACTGGGGTTGCGTTGCTCGATTTGTGCTGCGCGTGCTAGGATGCACCCCTCTATATCGAGTGGGTCCGCTGTTTTGCAGAGAATCTGCTCAAAAAGAGTTCTTATTTTCTCCGAAGTTTTATATTCGGACAATAAAATGCCCTCTTTTTCGGAGATAATCACTATCGAATCCACCAGAGAGCGATAAGGGTAAGTGTCCAGCATTTCCGCCTGTTCCTGGGGGACGGTGCGCGTAAAGCCAGCACCAAATACATCTGTTCGCAATACAAAACCGGAAGGCTGTTCAATTTGCACGATGGCTTTCGCCCGATATACAGGGCTCATGGTGAAAGTGACAAGGGCTGTACCCAGCAGTACCAGCGCAAAGCACGAAGCGACGTACGCACGCCGCCGCCGAAGGATGTCCACCAGATGAACCAGCACACTGCGCTCGCGATACACAGAGTAGAACAACCTCCTGAACGATTGCTTTCAGTGTAACAACATGGGAAGCAAAAGTCAATCGGAGCAGGAATCGGCGCAGGGTGCGTTGAAGCCGAAAGGCAAGGAGGCGGTGCACTGATGGGCACAGTGTATGCCATTGTCAACCAGAAAGGCGGGGTGGGGAAGACCACCACGGCAGTGAACGTTGCTGCTGCAATAGCACTGGCGGGGCAACGGGTTCTTCTGGTGGATGTGGACCCTCAGGGGAACGCGACCAGCGGAGTAGGGGTAGAAAAGGGCAAGCTTTCCCGCAGCATCTATCAGGTACTCGTAGATGACCTGCCTCTGGAGGAGGTTGTCTTACGCACTTCAGTGCAGGGGTTGGATGTCGTACCGTCGACGCTTGACCTTGCTGGTGCCGAGATTGAGCTGATGACCCGCATCAGCCGTGAGCACGTGCTCAAGAGCGCTTTAGAGCCGTTGAGAGAGAGGTATGCTTATATTTTCATTGATACCCCTCCCTCGCTGGGATTGCTGACGGTGAACTGCTTGACCGCATGTGACAGAGCCATTGTGCCCATTCAATGCGAGTACTATGCGCTGGAGGGCATTACGCAGCTGATGCGCACGGTAGACCTGGTGCGCCGTCGTTTGAATCCCGGTCTACGGATAGCACATGTGTTATTAACCATGAAAGACCCTCGTTTGCGGTTAGCCCAGCAGGTGGAGGACGAGGTGAGGGGCTTTTTTGGAGATATCGTTTCGGCGGTGGTTATACCGCGCAATGTACGGTTAAGCGAGGCGCCGAGCTTCGGGATGCCTGTGGTTCTCTACGACCCGAAATCGCGCGGTGCTGAAGCGTACCGACAGTTTGCTCTGGAGGTGATGAGTCATGACTCGCAGAGGACTGGGTAAGGGGCTATCTGCGCTCATCTCAGCAGCAGAGGAAGTAAGCGAAGGTGTGATGGAGGTTCCCCTTTCCGCTATCGTGCCGAACCCGGATCAGCCTCGTCGGGATATGGACGAAGGAGGTATTGAAGAGCTTGCTGCGTCGATCCGCGAGCACGGTGTACTTCAGCCGGTCATTATTCAGCCGTTGCCGGACGGCAGATATCAGCTTATCGCAGGAGAGAGGCGTTGCCGAGCGGCTCGTGTTGCTGGGCTTTCTACAGTGCCTGCCATTGTACGGCATGTGAGTGAAGAGGAGCGACTGGAGCTGGCGCTGGTTGAGAACGTACAGCGTGAGGATATCAACGCGGTCGACGAGGCGATAGCGTATCGCACCCTGATGGAGCGATTTGGGATGACGCAAGAAGAGGTAGCCCATAAGGTAGGAAAGAGCCGCACGGCAGTAGCGAACACGCTTCGGCTCCTCACGCTGGATACAGAGATACTGAACGGGTTAAGAGAGGGCAAAATCTCAGAGGGACACGCCCGTGCGTTGTTAATGGCGCCGGAAGAGGCGAGGCTGGAAATGTATCACCGCGCCGTGCGGTCGGGCTGGAGCGTGAGGGAAACAGAGCGTGCTGCTCGTGCGGCGAACCGCCAGCTTTCCCCCGCCGTCCCCTCTGTTTCACGTGAAACATCCGACCCGGACCCCCATATACTTGCGCTGGAGGACAGGTTGCGCAATGCGCTCGCTACGCGGGTGCAAATACGCCACTCCAACGGCAGGGGCACCATCGAAATCCATTTTTACGACCTGGACGACCTCTCCCGGATTATCGAGACCATCGTTCGGTAATCGAGAAAGTGTCAAACAGCGCTGCAGTGAAGCCAGGGCAGGATTTGCTTGTGGAATGCCCTATCAACATGCCGGTAAGAAAATAGGCGACCTGCGGGTGTGGGGCAATATGGAGTAGTTATCACACGTATTCGGCGACAGGGATCGAAATTACACCTGCCGGTAGCGTGACACTCGAGCTGGCGACACGCTCCGTATCGTTGTAGGGCGAAGTTCTATAGAAATTTTTACAAAATAATTGGAATCGGAACACAAAAAGATGAGCCTGGTAGGATGTGCACTACCAGGACATACCGGTAATGCGCCCGCATTCGTCAATATCCATGCGCAGGGCTGCCGGCTCAGCAGGTAACCCCGGCATGGTCATCATCTCCCCACACAGCACGCGGATAAAACCCGCCCCCGAAGCCAGCTGTGCATCCACAACCGGCAGGGTGAAATCGCGTGGAGCACCTTTCAGGTTCGGGTCATGGGACAGCGAAAACTGCGTCTTGGCGAAGCAGACGGGGAGATGGCGGAATCCCCATTTCTCGAACTGTTTCAGTTGCGATCGCACGCCCGCCTCATAATGCACATCGCTTGCACCGTAAACCTGTTGGGCAATGGTCTCTATCTTCTGTGTCAGTGGAGCATTATCGGGATACAGCGGTTGAAAATGGCTTGTGCTTTCCCTGCAGATGTCGCGCACCGTTTCTGCCAGGGCAATGCCCCCCTCCGCGCCGCGCGCGAAGCTCTGTGATACCGCTACCCTGTCCGCTCCGGCAGCAAGCGCAAGCCTGCCCAGCAGCTCTATCTCCGCTTCTGTGTCGGTGGGGAACCGGTTGATGGCTACCACCACCGGAATCCTCAACCTATGCACAATGCCGACATGTGCCTTCAGGGTCTCTGCACACTGCTCCAGCGCGTTCAGGTCTTCTTTGTGCAGTTCAGCGGGGAGCGG